>DASRQP010000072.1:0-8889 GCA_035696585.1 Candidatus Acidiferrales bacterium
ACGCTGCGCGCGGCGCGTCCCGATGATTTGGCCGCCACGGTGATGCGCGAAGCGATCGCGCGCGTGCCTGGTCTTGACCCCAAAGAAATCGAAGACGTGATTCTGGGCTGCGCGATGCCCGAAGCGGAGCAGGGAATGAACGTCGCGCGCATCGCGTCGATTCGCGCGGGCCTTCCCGTCGAAGCGTCCGCGATGACCATCAATCGCTTCTGCTCCTCGGGACTCCAATCCATCGCCATCGCCGCGCAGCGCATCATGGCGGGACAGGGCGAAGTGATTCTCGCGGGCGGCGTCGAATCCATGAGCCTGATTCCCATGGGCGGAAATAAAATTTCGCCGAATCCGTGGCTGATGGACCATTATCCCGACACTTATTTGGGCATGGGATTGACGGCCGAAAATCTCGCGAAGAAATACGGCATCAGTCGCGAAGCGGCGGACGATTTTTCTTTTCACAGTCATCAGAAGGCGCTTGCCGCAATCGCGGCGGGGAAATTCAAGGATGAAGTTGTGCCCGTCGAAGTGGATTTCACGTCGCTCGATAACTCGAATGGCGGCCGGCCAAAAACCACGAAGGCGGTTTTCGACACGGACGAAGGTCCGCGCGCCGATACTTCGCTCGAAGCGCTCGCGAAGCTGAAGCCTGCATTTCACGCGAAGGGCGTCGTGACGGCGGGGAATAGTTCTCAGATGAGCGACGGCGCGGCCGCCGCAGTGGTGATGTCAGCAGAACGCGCGCGCTCTCTCGGCGCGAAACCGCTTGCACGATTCGTTTCATTTGCGACCGCGGGTTGTCCACCGGAAGAAATGGGCGTCGGTCCCGTGTTCGCAATTCCAAAGGCGCTGAAACTTGCTGGGCTGACTCTCGACAAAATCGACGTGATCGAATTGAACGAAGCGTTCGCGGCCCAGGCTCTCACAGTCATCAAACTTGCCAAACTCGATCCCGCGCGCGTGAATCTGAATGGCGGTGCCGTAGCGCTCGGACATCCGCTGGGATGCACGGGCGCGAAATTGACGGCGACGATTCTGCGCGAACTCGTGCGGCGAAATGGGCGCTACGGCTTGGTCACTATGTGCGTCGGCGGCGGCATGGGCGCCGCTGGCATTTTCGAGCGCGCCGCCTGATACAGCTTCGGCCCGGTGATTTTCGCACGTCAAAATATTCAGGCGTTTACCCGCGGTAGGGAATCCCGCTAAGATAGCGAAGCCGTCGGTCAAACGTTTTCAATTCGGTTCTAAATTCAGCTTAACAGGAAAAAATGCCGGCACCCGCCACTTGGTATTTTGCGTACGCGAGCAACATGAACTCGGCGCAGATGCGCACGCGCGCCGAAATTCTCGAAGAGCATCGCGGAACGCTGGAAAATTACGAGCTTGTATTCAACCGCAAAGCGCGCGGAGGCGTGGCCACGGCGAATATTCGTCAAGCGCCGGGAAAAGTTGTTGAAGGCGTGCTCTACCGGATCCCGGAGAGCGCGTTTCGCAATCTCGACCGTTACGAGGGAGCGCCGCAACAGTACCGGCGCATCGAGGTGACGGTGACCTACGGCGAAGGAAAGAAGGCCGGCGCGCAAGTTTACATTGCGACGAAGGTCGATAAGGGACTTCGCCCCGCGCCGCATTATTTGCAAACAATTTTAGACGGAGCCGCGGAGCACAAATTTCCCGCGGAGTACGTCGAGAGAATTAAGGAAGCAGCGCAGGGCGGATAAACTTTTTGGGTTGCGCCGTAGCACGGCGATGTTTTTCGTGCAGCGAGGAGGGCATATGGCCACGACGACAGTCACGCAGAATTTGATGCGCGGCGGCGGATTCTTGATTTCCACGTGCCGGCCGGAAGATGTGTTTACTCCAGCGGATTTGACGGGCGACCAGCGGCTGATCGGCCAAACGGCAGAGGAGTTTGTGGCGAAGGAAGTTTTGCCGCTCGCGGCCGAGCTCGAACAGCACAAAGAAGGCTTGATGCCGCAGGTGCTGAAGAAAGCAGGCGAAGTCGGATTGCTCGGCGGCGGAATCCCTGAAGAATATGGCGGCGCGGGATTGGACAAAGTTTCCTCCACACTGCTTGCTGAAAAATTGTCCGCGTATGCATCGTTCGCCGTGACGCATGGCGGCCACTCGGGCATCGGCACCGTGCCGATCGTTTATTTCGGTACGGAAGAACAGAAGAAAAAATATCTGCCGCGCATCGCGACGGGCGAAATTATTTCTTGCTACTGCTTGTCCGAGCCGCAGGCAGGTTCCGACGCGCTGGCCGCGAGGACGCGCGCGGTGCTCTCGCCCGACGGGAAGAATTGGATCCTCAACGGGCAAAAAATGTGGATCACGAACGGCGGATTCGCGGATTTGTTCGTGGTGTTCGCGAAAGTGGACGGCGAGAAATTTTCCTGTTTTCTGGTGGAGCGTGGCGCGCCAGGATTTTCCTCGGGCGCGGAAGAAAAAAAGATGGGCATCAAGGGCAGCTCGACGGTGGCGCTTTTCTTCGAAAATACTCCCGTGCCGAAAGAAAATCTGCTGCATGAAATCGGGCGCGGGCACATTGTTGCGTTCAACACGCTAAACGTGGGACGTTTCAGCCTGGGCGCGTATTGCCTGGGAGGCTCGAAAAAAGTGCTGGAAGCCGCTTCGAAATATTCAAAGGAACGCGTGGCGTTCGGCAAACAGCTTGCGAAATTCGGACTGATCGATGCAAAGCTGGCGGAGATGGCGATTCGAATTTACGCTGTGGAGTCGATGATTTACCGTTCAGCCGGGCAGATCGACTTCGCCATGGAAAACCTGCCCGAAGGAATGACGAAAACCGAACAGGGCATGAAGATGCTCGAGGAATATGCGATTGAAAGTTCCATCAGCAAAGTGTATGGCAGCGAAGTCGTCGATTATTGCGTCGACGAATCTGTGCAGATTTTTGGCGGCTACGGATATCACGAAGATTATCCCGTGGCGCGGCCGTATCGCGACAGCCGCATCAACCGCATTTTCGAAGGCACGAACGAAATCAACCGCATGCTGATTATTCAGATGCTGATGAAGCGCGCGATGTCGGGCGGGTTGCCGTTGATTCCCGCGGCGATGAAATTGGCGGAAGAGGTTCTCGCCGGACCATCAATGGAAGAAGGACCGACCGGGCCGCTGGCGCAAGAGGAGCGGCTGGTGGCGAACGGGAAGAAGATTTTCCTGCTGGCGGCGGGCGCGGCGGTGCAGAAATTCCGCGAACAACTGGCCGAGCAACAGGAAATTGTTGCCGCGCTTGCAAACGTGGTGATGGAAATTTATGCGATGGAGTCGTGCCTGCGGCGCGCGCAGAAAACGGCAAATGGCAAATCGAGCGAAACCGCGTCGCTGATGGCCGATGCGGCGCGCGCGTTCATTTCCGATGCGGCCGACCGCATTGAGCGCGAGGCGCGAACGGCGCTGGCGGCGACCGTCGAAGGCGACAACCTGCGCACGCAGGTCGCCGTACTGCGGCGCTTCGCCAAGCGCGATGCCGTGGATACGATTGCGCTGCGACGGCGCGTTGCTGCGGCGGTTTTGGCGGGCGACCGTTACCCGTTCGAGGGCCGTTGAGGAAAACGGCGACGCGGAAACGCCCAAGCAGCGTTGCGCGAAAACGGTCCAAGCTTGTCCGCATCGGCGGGCGGTCGCGAAAAGCTTCAAACGAATCCGTTGCGTGGATTCGCGCGCTGGCCGCACCATACCTGAAGGGCTACAAGCCCGTGGCGGCGAATGGCGGGAGCTTGCGAGGCTATTGGTTTCTTGCGTCGTCCAGAGCCGGGGCTCGAAAGGGGAGTACACTCGCAGGGAAGTCTCCCGTCAGGGGACAAGCAACCGGATTTTTCGTCGGCTACCTCACTAGCGGCGATGGTTATTCGTTTTTCTCGCCCGAGCCGCCTGAATGTCTCGTTTTTGCATGGATCACTCCAGTGGACGGCGCGCTTCACCGACGGCTTGTGCAACAGCCCGGTAGCCTCGTCCGGAAGACCTTCGAGTACATCCGCTGGCTCACCCATCGGCCTCCGCGATTTGTTTTCCACGAGAAGGAACTGCCAGCGATGGCGCGGCACGGGTCAATGCGAGTTTGGCCGCCCGAAAAACACCAGCACCTATCGCAGAATTTCTTTATCGAAACACTGGCATGGCTGGTCCGCAGCGGCCTGGTGCGGAAGCTCAAAGAAGCTGACCAGCATTTCTGACTCTCGTGGTTCCACAGAGGCACTCCGCAAAGTGTGTCACATTCTGGGAACCTTACTGGCGTAATCCCACACGCTGTTGTTCGGCAGTTTTGTTAAGTGAAAGATCCCTGGACACTTCCGGCGCGGTCCTTTCGGTCATCGGCTTGCATCTAATTGGGCGGGGGTAAGTATCCGAATGAGTATTAAGCGTGTACCAAAGTGGGTTTGGTGGGCTGCTGTCGCACTGATTGCCTTGCAGATGTATTTCTTCCAGGAGCTGGTGGCAGCGTATTTGATTTTCGGCGTCCTTTTTGGCAGTTTCCTGGTACTGCTGCTAGCCGTTTACCTGGTGAGCGAAATCGGGGATCGCGGGCTCGGCTGGGTAGAGGCAAATGGCCGCGTATTGGTGAGAGTGGCGCGCCAGCAATGGGGTCGCGTCGAGGCCATCAGTAAAAAGACATTCCGCCATCAACATTCATAGTTTGTCCGGTAATGGCGCTCGCCTCGGAGGAGGCGAGAAACAGCGCGGCGGCGGCAACTTCGTCGGCCGTTTGAGGCCTTCCCTGAAGTATTCCCTGCAGGAATCCCTGAAACAGTTTTTCTGCGTCCATTTGCAAGCGTTCCGCGAGTGCTTTGCCTAGCGCCTGAGACATTTCCGTCTCGGCCACCGGCCCGGGGCAAATCGCATTGACGCGCACGCCTTTGCGCGCTGACTCCGCCGCGAGGGTGCGCGTTAGGCCAACCAACCCCGCTTTTGACGCTGCGTAGGGACTGTTCCATTGAAATGCGGCTTTGGCGGCGACGCTTGAGATGTTGATGATTGTGCCCGAGCCGTGCCGATACATTTCTGGTAACACGAGGCGCGAAAGCAAAAAAGGGCCGCGCAGATTTACAGCGAGGACTTCGTCCCACTCCGCGGGCGAGATCTCTTCGACTGCTTTCACGGGGCCGAGCACGCCGGCGTTGTTCACGAGAATGTCGATTTGGCCAAAGCGTTTGCGTGCTTCTTCGATGATTTTCTGGCAGCCGGATTCCTGGGCGACGTCGGCGGAAACTGCTGCGGCTTTCTGGCCGGCGGCTTGAATTTCGGCGGAGACGGCGGCGACTTCTTTCGGTGTGCGAGCGGCGACGAGAACGGATGCGCCTTCGGCAGCGAAGCGCTTAGCAATGGCGCGGCCAATGCCTCTGCCGCCGCCAGTGATTATGGCAACTTTGTCCTTCAGCAACATGCGAATCCTCCGGCCAGCCAATTTGAGCAATAAAGAATACCATCGAGGTGTCGCGCAGCCGCAGTGCTGAACGAGCGGCAGGAGTTGAGAGGGCCTTTTTGCGAAAGTTGCGAAGACGGACGTCAGCGGCTAAAGCCGTGCCCTGACGGAGGCTGACCCGTGCCGCCCGACGAAATGAAAGCTCGGCGCGTTGCGCCGACGGGCGGGGTAAACACCGCCCCTACGAAGACAAGAGCGACAGCACGACGAAGCGAGCGGCGCAAGAGCCTCAGGTCAGTTCGCGCGAAGACCGCGCGAACGGGACCTGAGCTACAGCGCTGGAGGAGGGAGACACAACTCGGCAATCGAAAGCGGGTGACGTTGTGAGGCGGGATGGGGTAACATAAGAAACTATGCATGGGAGCCTGACGCACATTCAAGGTACGGGTAATGGCGGGACGTCGAACGGCCGGAGGGTGCTGGTGCGGGTGCGTCCGCGCGGGTTCTGCGCGGGGGTTGTGCGCGCCGTGGATATTGTTGAGCTGGCGCTGGAGGCGTATGGCGCGCCGGTGTATGTGCATCACGAGATTGTCCATAATCGCTACGTGGTGGAACAGTTGCGGCAGCGCGGGGCGATATTTGTGGAGACGATCGGCGAAGTTCCGAAGGAAGCGGTGCTGGTTTTCAGCGCGCATGGTGTTCCGCCGAGGGTTCGCGAGGAAGCTACGGAGCGCAGTTTGCGCGTGATTGATGCTACGTGCCCGCTGGTGACAAAGGTGCATCTGGAAGCGCGGAAGTTCGCGCGCGAAGAGCGCACACTGATTTTGATCGGCCATCGCGATCACCAGGAAATTGTGGGGACGTCGGGAGAAGCGCCGCAGCAGACGGTGGTTGTAGGCAGTGTTGAGGAAGTTGACCAGTTGCAGGTGGACGATCCAGAGCGGCTGGCGTATTTGACGCAGACCACGCTGAGTCTGTACGACACGCAGGAAATTGTTGCGCGTCTAAGGCAGCGGTTTCCAAAAATTGTTGGGCCGGCGTCGGACGATATTTGCTACGCGACGCAGAACCGGCAGGAAGCAGTCGAATCGTTGACGCGCGAAGTGGATATGATTTTGGTCGTCGGGTCGGCGAATAGCTCGAATTCGAATCGTTTGGTGGAAGTGGCGCAGCGGGCGGGCGTGGCGGCGCGGTTGATAGAAGACGGCAACGATCTGCAAGCGGCGTGGTTCGAAGGCGTCGCGCGATTGGGGCTGACGGCGGGGGCCTCGGCGCCGGAGATTCTTGTCGAGCAAGTGAGCCAGCGTTTGGCGAATTTCGGATTCACGGACCAGCGGGATCTCGATCTGATCCGCGAGGACGTGCGGTTCACACTGCCGCCGGAGCTTGCCGCGCGGCGGAAACCCGTAGCAAGTTAGCCCCGATCCGAATTAATCCAGTCAGAGGAGTGATGCATGGCGGTGCGGATTGTGCGCCAGCCGAAGCAGATTATCCTGTTGGGTGCGCCGACAAGTGCGGCAGCGCTTGGGGCGGGGCACGAAAAGGCTCCGCAGGCGCTGCGGGCGGCGGGGCTCATTGAGAGACTGCAATCGTTGGGCTACAGCGTCACCGACATGGGCGACGATCCGGTGGCGATGTACCAGCCGGACGAGGAAAGCCCGCGCGCGCGAAATTTGCCCCGGGTTGTTGGGGCGCTCGAAGCGCTGAAGCCACGCGTGGAAGCAGCGGTGAAGACCGGGGGGCTGCCGCTGATCATCAGCGGCGATTGTTCGTCGGCGCTGGCGACGATCGCCGGTGTGCGACGGTATTATCGCGGCGCAAGCATTATGTATATGGATCGTGATGCGGATCTGAATATTCCGGCGACGTCGCATTCGGGATGTGTGGATGGAATGGTGGTGTCGCACCTGACCGGGCGCGGCGCGGCGGAGATGGTTCGTTTCTGGGGCGAGCCGCCGCTGGTGCGCGACCCGGACGTAGCGCTTTTTGGGGTGAACCGGCTGGATCCGCCAGAAGAGGGAATGCTTTCGCGTTTTCCGATACGGATTTTTCGCGCGAACGACATTCACCGGATGGGAACCGTGGCCGCCGCGGAGATGGCCGTTGAGCGCATTCACGGGGGCAAAAACGAATTGGTTGTGCACTTGGACGTCGACGTGATTGCGAGCGAAGATTTTCAAGCGACGGATTTGCCGGGAGCCGGCGGGCTGCGATTGGAAGAAGTCCGGCAGGCGCTGGAAGTTTTTGCGAAGCAAGGACGGCTGGTGGCTTTCGAGGTTGCGGCATACAATCCTGAACGCGATAACGACGGGCGCGGTGCGCGAATCGTCGTGGATTTGATTGCAGCAGCGCTTGGCGCGCGGCTGGAGTCGCACGCAGAACCCGCGATTGTTGTCGCTGAGACTTCCGCAACGCCCGCGGCTGCAGCAGTTCCCGCTGAATCGTCAGCCAGCGAATCGCCCGCGACCGCGACTGATCCTTCGCAGACAGCAACATCAGCTTCTGGAGAGTGAAGTCCTTTTTTATCCCTACGGTCTTGCTTGCGTTATGAAAACTTCGAAAGTCTATCTGCGTTCCGATAATTCCAAAAACATTTTTACCGAATTGGCGTCGTGGATGCGCCGATGAAGCGCGGCACAAAACATGCAGTGATGCCGCGATGCGCGCTGGCCGAAGGACGAGTCCGTCCGCCGATGCTCGAGAATCGCGCGGGCAAACTGCGTCTGGACATGAATGAGAATTTGCCGGGCTGCTCGTTGAAAGTGCGGACAGCTTTGCGGCGGCTCGATGCAGAAACGTTGACGATGTATCCCGAAAAAGAGACCGTGATTGCACGGCTGGCGCCGCGGTTTGGAGTTCACGTCGATGAAATGCTTGTTGCGGGCGGAATCGACGAAGCGCTGCGGCTGATTGCGGACGTCTATATTGAGCGCGGACGTTCCGTCCTGTTGGTTGAGCCGACTTTTCCGATGTACCGGTTCTATGCGGAACAAAGAGATGCAAGCATTCGCACTCTTCGCTACGGCCGCGAGATGCAATTTCCTTTGCGTGAGGTGTTACAAGCATTGAAAACGGAGCCGTCAGTTTTCTTTTTGGCGAATCCTAATAATCCCACGGGGAATTTGTTGGATGTGCGGACTCTCGGGATAATTCTCAACGCGGCGGCGCGTACTCTTGTAGTCGTCGACGAAGCATATTTCGAATTTTCCGGCGTTACGGTGCTGCCGCAGATTCGCCGGAGGCGCAATCTGGCCGTGACGCGGACTTTTTCGAAGGCCGCGGGTTTGGCGGGCTTGCGTGTGGGATGTATTTTTGCGCACCGAGACGTGTCAACGATTCTGAAACGTGCACAAGCGCCTTTTCCGGTGGGTATAGCGGCGCTGGTGGCAGCGGAGGCCGCGCTGAAAGATGGCGCATTTGTTCGCCGGGCCGTGCAGACAATTCGGCAAGGCCACGCGATTCTAGAGCGAGGGCTATCGCGACTGGGCGTGCGAGTGTTCCCGAGC
>DASRQP010000073.1:0-2628 GCA_035696585.1 Candidatus Acidiferrales bacterium
CGCATCCGCGATAACATCTAAGCGCGCGCACGCTTGCGATTTCCACCGTTCCGGGCCGCTTGTGGCTAGCCACGCGACTTTCATCTGCGGCAAGCCGGCGATCTTGGAGAGTCCGCTCATCGTGAAAGTGAGCGCCTCGCGATTGGCAGCGAAGCTCGGATGCGGCTTTTGCGTCAGGGAGAAATCCAAAAAAACTTCGTCGGCAATGATGGCCAGATTCTTGGCGGAGCAGATTTCATTCATGCGCTTGATCGCCGCTGAGTTCGTGTAATGCCCCGTCGGATTATTCGGATGAACCACAATCACCCCGCGCGTGCGAGGAGTGATGGCCTGCTCCAGGGCATGAAAATCAATTCCCCAACCGTGGTCATAAAAGAGCGGATACCGAATCAGTCTTACGTCTTGAATATCGGCAAGAAAATCGAAGAGCGGGTAGCTGGGAGCCGGAATCAGCAGTTCGTCACCCGGATTGCAGAGCAGGCGGAAGGCGAATGAATACGCCTCACTGGTGCTGGTTGTAAGAAGAATGTCTTCCACGGGAATGTCGCAGCCGCGCGCGGCGTAATATTCGGCAATCCCGCGACACGCCGTTGCCATACCACGCGGTTCCGGTTGGTAGATTGTCGCGGCCGGATTCGAAAGCGCGCGGAGGATCGCGTCATTGTCGTGCACAAATCCACAGTCGGTGGGATTCGAGACCGTGAGGTCGAACAGCGATTTGCCCTTTGCGCGATGCCGGGCAAGGGCCTCGGCGAGGCGGTTCGTGGCAAGGTTCCAGCTTGTGCGGTCAGAGAACATGCAAGAAAGGCCTCGGCACGTTAGTCTACCTTAGTCGCGCCGACTGTTATCATTCGCGGCAGAAATGGCCGATTTGGCCAGGAGAGGCAGCGTTGACTCAACTGACGGCAAGGCCGTAAGATGGCGCAACGGAGATGTCCCCCTCCACATGATTGGCCGGACACTGGGCCACTATCGCATCGTCGAGAAAATAGGCGCGGGCGGAATGGGCGAGATTTATCGCGCACGCGATGAACAGCTCGACCGCGACGTGGCGCTCAAGGTTTTGCCGCCCGGCATGTTGAAAGACGAGAAAGCGCGACGGCGCTTTCGCAACGAAGCTTTGCTCCTCGCAAAACTTAACCACCCCAATATAGCGACAGTCCACGAATTCGACACGGAAGACGGCGCGGACTTCCTGGTGATGGAGTGCGTCGCGGGCACATCCCTTGCGCAGAAGTTGGAAACGGGCCCCCTACCGGAAAAAGAGTTGCTGCTAATCGCCACGCAGGTGGCGCAGGCGTTGGAGGAGGCGCACGAGCGCGGCATCGTGCATCGCGATCTTAAACCGGGGAATATTGTCATCGCGGCCAAGGACCGCGCGAAGGTTCTCGACTTCGGAATCGCGAAGCTTTTGCGTCCCGCCGGTGACACGGATCCAACGCAAAGCATCACCGCAGCTCACAGTGGGGCCGGAACGCTGCCATATATGTCGCCCGAACAGTTGAGAGGCGAGGCCGCGGGAGCGCGCAGCGATATTTTCTCGTTCGGCGCGGTGCTGTACGAAATGGCCACGGGCCGGCGGCCATGCGAGGAAACGCTGCCCTCGCGGCTGATTGATGCGATTGTTCGCGAGCGCCCCGTGCCGCCGCGTCTGCTTAACCCAAAGATCTCTTCAGAGCTCGAGAGAATTATTATGAAATGCCTGGAGAAGGAGCCGGAGAATCGCTACCAGTCCGCAAAAGAACTGGAAGTTGATCTACGGCGTTTGCAAACGCCCAGTGCAGCTCCACTGACGCTCGCGGCTGCGGCAACACCAAATCCCTGGCTGGCCAGAAGAACGAAAGTTGCGGGCGTTGCGATTGCCATCGTATTAGTGCTCGCGCTGGTACTGGGAATTCGTTGGTGGCGCGAACGGAGGGCGCCACTTTCGAGCTCGACACCGATTCAATCGCTGGCTGTCTTACCGCTGGAAAATCTCTCTGGTGACCCGCAGCAAGAATATTTTGCGCAGGGAATGACGGAGGAATTGACCACGCAACTGGCGCAGATCAGCGCGTTGCGCGTGATTTCGCGAACATCGGTGACCAGCTACAAAGACTCCCGTTTATCGTTGCCGGAAATCGGAAAACAATTGCACGTGGACGCGATTGTGGAAGGCTCGGTGATGCGTTCCAACGATCGCGTGCGCATCACGGCGCGACTGATACAAGCCTCCGATGGCAGGCTTCTTTGGACGCAAGAGTACGATCGAAACGTTGAAGACGTGCTCGGTCTGCAGGATGAGGTAGCACGAACCATCGCCAGCGAAGTGAAAGTGACTCTGACTCCGGACGAGCAAGCGCGGCTCGCAAACGCCCGACCTGTAAATCCCGCAGCACATGAGGCATATCTCGAGGGGAGCGCGCTGAACAAGGGCACGCCGGCGCAGCAATGGATTGCTAAACAGTCCTTTGAGGAGGCTATCCGGACTGACCCGAATTACGCGCCCGCATACGCCGGTCTGGCTGAGTACTACTGGTCGAACCCACAGCTCGACCCCAGTGTGGCCATGCCGCAGGCCAGACATTACGCACAACGCGCGCTGGACCTTGATCCCAATCTTGCGCAGGCGCACACAACGCTGGGAGC
>DASRQP010000074.1:0-15580 GCA_035696585.1 Candidatus Acidiferrales bacterium
CGAGAGCACAGTCACGGCAGTGGCTTTCTTGTTCTGGGCCGCTTCGACGGTCCAGCGAATCGCATTGGGTAACGAGTCCAGGTTCACCGGTACAGGGCCTGCTTAAGAATGTAATCTTCCACGCCCTCGGGCACAAGAGCATGAATCGAAGCGCCGCTTTTGCAGCAGCGGCGGATTTCGGTGGATGACACTTCGCTCGACACGGCCGTCAGCAAATGAGCCGTGGACTTGCGCAGGGCGATGGCGTTTGGCTGACGCGCTGGATTGCCCCCCAGCATTTTTGCCGGGAGCACCTGGCGCACCGCGTCTATGCGGAAACCTGGACGGCTGGCGATAATGAAATCGCAGGAATCGAGCAGCGCCTCGAAACTTTTCCAGATGGTGATTTCGAGAAATGAGTCCGCGCCCAAGATGAAATAAATACGGTCGCGCGGATATTCGCGGCGGAAACGCCGCACTGTGTCGATGGAATAAAAAGCTTCAGCCGCGCCCGATTCGGGCGGAGCTTCGACTAGCGACGGAATAAATTTGGAATGCCCCGCGGCCGCGAGCGCCACCATCGCGTAGCGGTGCGAAAACGCAGCGAGTTTCTCGCGCTGTTTGTGCGGCGGCCGCGACGACGGCACAAAATAAATTGCATCCAAACGGAAAAGGCGCTCCGTCGCTTCGGCGACTGCCAGGTGGCCGGAATGAACCGGGTCGAACGTCCCGCCGAAAATAGCAATCGAACGCGAAGTCCGCGTTTTTTTCGACGCGGCCGCTCTCAATGCTTCTCCGGATGCGGCGAGAAGCTCGCGGACGCCGATTCGACGGCAGGATTGCCCAGCTCGACGACGGGGCGATCGTCCGCGTGTGGTTGCTGCGGCTTCGGCAAGCGATCGAGCGCGTCGGCCATCGCGCGCACCAAAGGCTGGACGCCTTCTCCCGTGGCGGAAGAAATCGCGAAGAACGGCAGGCCGCGTTTCTGCGCAAATTCGCGCAGGCGGTCGAGACGTTCGTGATCGGTGGTGGCGTCGAGCTTGGTGGCGATAACGAATTCCGGCTTTGTGGTTAAAGTTTCGCTGAAAGCGCGCAATTCGCCCTGAATAATTTCAAAATCGCGGACCGGATCCCGATCGGTAGCGTCGCTCGTATCAACCAGATGAGCGATCAAGCGCGTGCGCTCGATGTGCCGCAGAAAACGAATGCCCAGGCCGGCGCCTTCGTGCGCACCTTCAATCAAGCCGGGCAAATCCGCGACGACGAACGTGCGGCCGGAGCCGGCCGTCGCGTCGGGGTCGGCGGACACAACGCCGAGATGCGGTTCCAGAGTGGTGAACGGGTAATCGGCGATTTTTGGTTTCGCCGCGGAAATGCGCGAGATCAGCGTGGACTTTCCGGCGTTGGGAAATCCCACAAGACCCACGTCGGCGAGCAAACGCAGCTCAAGCCGCAACCGGCGCTCTTCGCCAACTTCTCCTTCATCGTGCTCGCGCGGCGCCTGATGCCAGGGACGCACGAAATGGGAATTTCCGCGCCCGCCGCGTCCACCGCGCGCCGCGCGAAAGCGCTGCCCCGAAGCGGTGAAGTCGTAGAGCTGCTCCCCGCTGCCTTCATCAAAAACGATGGTGCCAACAGGGACGTGGAGCAGCATGTCTTCGGCGGACTTG
This sequence comes from Candidatus Acidiferrales bacterium, assembly GCA_035696585.1. Taxonomy (GTDB): domain Bacteria; phylum Acidobacteriota; class Terriglobia; order Acidiferrales; family UBA7541; genus DAHUXN01. The sequence continues at coordinate 1,650 of DASRQP010000074.1, forward strand.
CCGTGGCAGTTCGAGCCTTCGCCGTGCCCCCCGCGCCCCGCCTTGAACTCGCGATTGTAGCGATAGCGCAGAAGCGTGTTGTCGTTTTCGGTTGCTTCGATGATGACGTCGCCGCCGTTGCCGCCGTCACCTCCGGCGGGGCCGCCGCGCGGGACATATTTTTCGCGCCGGAAGGCCACGCAGCCATCGCCGCCGTCGCCCGCTTTTACGTAAATTTTCGCTTCGTCAACAAACACGACCGCACCTCTTATTTAGTTATTAGGGAGAGAATACGCTAGCCCGCGGCGGAAAGACAAAGGGAACGACAGCGCGAACGCGAGGTACGAAAAAATCTACAATTTCAGCGGTTAAATCCTTGGGTGACTCGCAAAGATCCCTAAGCCTCGGCAGGAACTTTTTCAGATGCGGCTTCCACTTCTTCCACGGGGAGGACGCTGATAAAGCGCCCTTTTCCGCCTTTATCCTCGAACAGGACAATACCGGTGATGCGCGCGAAGAGCGTGTCGTCTTTGCCGCGGCTGACGTTTCTGCCGGCCTTAAACGGCGTGCCGCGCTGGCGCACAAGAATGCTGCCGCCCGTGACAAGCTGTCCCCCGAAACGCTTGATGCCCAGCCGCTGGCCGTGGGAGTCGCGTCCGTTAACTGATGAACCGCCGCCTTTTTTATGCGCCATGCTCGAAACCCCTATTCCATCTTGATGTCGCTGACTTCGACGGCGGTGTAGGCCTGCCGGTGTCCGCGCGTAATTTTGTACTGGCCGCCCGTCTTGTACTTCATCACCAAGTGCTTCACGCCGCGGCCCTGCTCGACGATCTTTCCGGTCACTTTGGCCTTTGAGGTATGCGTGCCGTGGACGAGCTTTTTGTCGTCGTTGTGGACGGCCAGCACTTCGTCGAAAGTGATTTTGCCGCCGACCTTGCCTTCCAGCTTCTCGACCCGGATCGTCTCACCCGGCGCGACGCGATACTGCTTACCTCCACTGCGAATCACGGCGTACATACAGCCTCCTGAGGCATGTGCGAATTCACGATTATACGGGGCCGCACGTGTACTCGTCAACGCAATCCCGGACGGCCAGCTCTAATAGTCACGCGCGGTTCTCGGGATTGCTATCGAATGTTTTGGTGCCGGCGGGGGGAATCGAACCCCCGACCTAGGGATTATGAGACCCTCGCTCTACCACTGAGCTACACCGGCACGCGGGGAGCTTCATGATGCTAATGGCTCGATTCCCACAGTGTCAACACATGAGAGGAAAACTGTGCGAGGCAGCCCCTAGTTCGTTTCGTGCACCAACTACTTGGACTACTGTTTCCATTGATTCCGCGCTCAACGAACGTGCGGTAACGTCGCCTTACAGAAAATACGCGAATCGTTCGGGATTCGCGCCTTCCCGCTGGCCACTGACCACTGGGCACTGATCACTGTTTTGGTCACTGTTTTACTGGATTCTTCTTCGCCGCCTCGGCGTACTTGCGCTGGAAACGTTCCACGCGCCCCGCCGTGTCGATCAACTTCTGCTTGCCCGTGAAAAACGGATGGCAGCTCGAACAAATTTCCACGCGTATCAATTCGCCTTTGTGCGTCGACCGCGTTTCAAACGTGCTCCCGCACGCGCAGTGCACCTTCACCGCATGGTAATCCGGATGTATTCCTTCTTTCATTTGCTGGCTCCCTCCGTCAGGACCGGTCTGCGCGTGTTTGCCGGGTCAATCGAACGCCCAGCCGCGTCGCTAGGTCCGCGGACAAACAACCATGATACGCGAAAGGCTGTTCTTGTGCCAATTGCGCTTTTCGGCGCGTCACAACTGGGTTGATGGCACCGATTTGTCGCTGCCAAGCGCTCAATGATGGATTGGGATATTATGGAAAATGAAAGGACAATCTTCAGCCCGCATGCCGACCCGTCCATTTATTCCGCCGCGTGATTTCCGCGCCGTGCTCCGGCGCGTGGTTTCGCTGACGCCTTCGACGAAACATTTCGAATGGGAGGCCATAGAAGGCGGCGCTTTCGAGTTCTACGCCGGGCAATTTGTGTCGCTGGAAGTTCCACGCAACGCCGATCCAGAAGCGCGGCCTTATTCGATTGCCTCCGCGCCGCGAGACGACTCGCGTTTTGATCTGTGCCTGAATCGTGTCGAGGGCGGATTCGTATCGAATTATTTGTGCGACCTGGAAGCAAACGCGATTGTGAATATGAAGGGTCCGCACGGTTCGTTTGTCGTTTCGCAACCCGTGGAGCAGGATTTAGTGTTCATCGCGACGGGCACAGGAATCGCGCCGATTCGCGGAATGCTGGAGGAGATTTTCGCGTCAGGCAAACCGCTTTCGCGCGATGTGTGGCTACTATTCGGAGTGCGACATCCGGAAACGATTCTGTACCGTGAGGAATTTGAGGCTTGGGCCGCGACGCACCAGCGATTTCGTTTCGTGCCCACGCTCAGCCGACCTCCCGCGAATTGGCGCGGCGAGACGGGGTACGTGCAGGAGCATTTGCGAAAATTGTTCGCGGGACGCGGCGATTTCAGGGCTTACATCTGCGGGCTAAAAGCGATGGTCGACGAAGTGCGATTCATCTTGAAGGAAGAGTTCGGGCTGGACCGCAAACAAATTCGCTTCGAAAAATACGATTAGTCGTGCAATGGCTGTGTCTTCAGATCGGAGAGTGATCTGACGGGTACGCTGCGGGAGAAACTACCACTCGAGCAACGGTGGCAACGGGAACTTCGACGGTGACGCTGGCGCCATAGGGCTGGCGGTTGGCGAGATGAATGTCGCCGCCACACTCGCGGATGATGCCGTAGCAGATGCTCAGGCCGAGGCCTGTTCCCTTGCCGACAGCTTTCGTGGTGTAGAAAGGATCGAATGCGCGATTCAGCTCCAGGAATCCCGGACCGGAATCTTCGAAGCCAAAAATGATTCGTCCGTCGCGTTTGCTGGCATGGATGCGAATGGAGCGCTGGCGGCTTTCTTCAAGAGCGTCGCAGGAATTATTCAGCAGGTTCAGCAGAATCTGTTTCAATTCGTCTTCCCCGATGGCGAGCAGCGGCAGACCCGGCTCGATTTCGGTGCGCACATCGATATTCAACTTTCGCAAATGAAATTCGCGAAGCTGCAACGCGTCACGCAGCGAAGTCTCGAAATCGGCGGCGCGCTCGGTGGAATTGCTTTGGCGGGCGAAGCGCAAGAGTCCGCTGACGATGCGTTGCATGCGCCGCGCCTCGTTGCCGAGCTTGACCACTTTCTTCGTCGCGCTCTCGCCCGTGACTTCGTCGGAGAGCAATTCGGTGTAGCCGATAATGCCGGTGAGCGGATTATTCAATTCGTGGGCCACACCCGCGACGAGTTGGCCCAGGGCCGCGAGCTTCTCTGAGCGCACAAGCTGTTGATGCAGACGCGTATTTTCAATCGTCACGGCCAGGTCCGCAGCCAACATTTCGACTTTCATGATTTCGGGCGCGCTCGGTTCGGCCGCGTTTCGCAGCGACGACAGTGCAATCCATCCCAGGCACGTCCCGCGCGAAGACACCAGGGGAACAATGGCTTCCGGATGCGCGTGCCCGTTCAGTGCCGGAACACGCTCTGCCGGCAAACGAAACGAATTATTGCCGACCAGTTCACCCATCGCGCAGAGTTCGCCGACTCGGCCAAGATTCCACTCAGTGGCCATTCTCTGCAGGTCGTGATGCTCGGCTTCTGAAAATCCGTTGGAACCTCCCAGCAAGAGGGAACCGTCCTCTTGCGCCAGCATCACTGCGGCGCGATGAAAACAGACTGTTTCGGTGATGGCCTCGGCAACCTCACCGCAGAGCGAAGCTGGGTTCGAGCCGCTCAGCAGCCGAGATGTGATCTTCGAAAAGCGCAACAACAGGGCGTTCTCGGCGTGTTCGCGCGCGCCGCTTTCTTCAACAATCATAGATTTTTCTTCGAGGACGGAAAGAATCATGCCGAAAGCGACGAAGAATTTGGGTACGTTCCATAGTTCCGGATTTACTTGCAAGTGCGGCAGGAAATGATCTGTCAGCCAACCGGTTGGAAACACAGCGCCCCAACACAGGAAGCCGACTGTGACGGTGATGACGCCCGGTGAAAATCTGGGAAACCGCTTCCAGAACAAAAAGCCGGAAACCGCGAACGTCAAAGTCAATATGGCGTTGACGGCCGGCACAGAATTGCCATGCCATTGTGCCCCCACTGCCCAGACGCCGACTGCCGTGAGCGACAGCGCCAAAATGAAATTGAAACGAGATATTGTGCGGTGCGCGAAGAGTGCGAATCCCGCCATGCCAAAAAAGAAAATCGCCACGGCAGCGCAAAGCGCCCAGCGATTGGGCCATCCGAAAGTGATCGCCGTAGCATGAAATGCGGCCGCGGGAGCGAGAATCGCAACGAGCACATTCCTGCGTACATAGTCTTCGGCTGAGCGCGCCAGCGAAACCAGGAACAGCACTCCGGAAAGCTCCAGCGCACCCAGATCGATCGATTCAAAGATATTTTCGAGTACGCCCGTGTGCGTCTCGAAAACTTGCACGAAGAAATGCGCGAATATCAACGCCCACGCGAAAATCCATAGCCTTGTGCGTTCCGACGGGGAATGTTTGCGCAGCGAGACGAAAATCGCCACCAGAACGGCGAGGATGAGTATCGTCGGCAGCTTATCGAGCAATGAAGTCACAGTCTCTTTGTTTCCAGAGGATGCAAGACACTAGCATCGGCAAGGAGAGCGGCACAATCCACCATCAGTACTAATTTTTGAAGTAGTCAAAACGGGACAGCGTAGGCTAAGTATCAGAGTTTCTTAGGGATACGGAATTTAAGCTCGAGCGTGGCACCCTCAGGAAGGTCGATTCTTTCGGTCGGAATGAAGATTCCGTTTTTGTACGTGGCACGAACTGTTCGTGTGACAGGAACTTCTAATGAACGCGAGGCAGTGCGGACCGACGCGCCCAGCGACGTCCCGGATGAGGACGAGGTGCCGACGCTTCCGCCGCGGTCGAGGGCAAGATTGCCCAACGCATCCGCGTCGCTGTTTTGTTCGCGCATCACATGCTCAATCACAAAGTAGTCCAGGGCTCGCGCCAGTTTTTGCGCGCGTTCATGCAGCGGCTTCAGCGCCTCATTTTTGACTCTGTAGCGCCCTTGCATCTGCCGCACCAGCAACTCCGAATCGCTGCGAACGCGCAATGCGCGTATGCCATGGTTGGCCGCGTAATCGAGCGCGGCAACCAGGCCGTAGTATTCGGCGATGTTGCTCGTTTCGCGGCCAATCGTTTTGGCGAACTCACAGAGCTTCGAGCCGTCAGGCGCGCGAAAAATCACCGCATAAGCGGCCGGGCCAGGATTTCCCCTCGACGCGCCATCGATATTCGCGACGTGCACTCCGGCGGGCGGTGTGGCATGCGATTCTTCGAACAATCGCGCGCTCGATGGCGGCGACGTTTTCGCGGCGCGTTTAATCATGAAGTCATCGAAAGGCTATCGCAGGATACTGGATAAGGGAAAATAATTTCAATGCGCGTGGGCTCTCGGCGAAACGGCTAATCTTCACTGGTGTGTGCGGCCGCGGCCTGCGCCGTTGCTTCCGCGGCGGGCGGCTCGATGTAATAGAGGATGCGGGTGCAAAGCTCGCAATGGTAAAGCTCGGGATTGTCCTCGCGGCTTAATTCCTGAAACACATGCGGGCGAATGTGCGCGCCACATGCGCCACAGGCTTCTCCGCGTATCGCGGCTACGGCCACGCCGCCGTGCTTCCTGGCGATGCGCTGGTAGTGATCGACGAGATCTTCGGGAATCACCGCGACTGCCTTGGCGCGTTCGGCCTCGAGTCCCGCCAGATCTTTTTCCGTCACGGCTTTCTCGGCTTCGATTTTGGTGCGCTCTGCCCGTGTTTCTTCTTCCACTTGCTTGAAACTTTTCTCCGCGGCTTTCACCTGCCGGTCGTATTGCTCGCTCGACACCATCTCTTCGAGCAAGCGGTCCTCGGATTTCGCAATTTCCCCTTCGGCCATTTCTGCTTCGTGTTGCAGCGCCTTGAAAGCCTCGTTGGTTTTCACCTGATAGGCCTGGTCTCTATATTTTCGCGCCTTTTCCTTCCACTGCTCCACGTCCAGCTCGTACTTTTTGCGATCCTTAAGCGCGGTCGAATGCGATTCCTTGCTTTTTTCGAGTTGGGCTTTTCCGGCGGCCAGCCGCGCGCTCACTTCGGCCAGGCGTTGCGGGAATGTGGCGAGCCGAGCGCGAACGGCATTTAAACGCGTGTCGACTTCCTGAAGCTGCAAAAGTTCCTTTAGGATTGCTCTCACTGGCCGTCATTTTAGCACACAGAAGCGCCTGCGACGCGTTTCACAGTTCGCTTGATTCGAGACGGCCCCGGAATCACAGATATTGGTGGAAGAACGCAAGCGTCCGCCGCCAGGCATCTTTTTGAGCTTCCGCGTCCGCCTCGGCTGTGCCGCCGAAAGAGATCGCGAACTTGAATCCTGCCGGGCGGGTGGTTCGCGCGGTGGTGGGAAGAAACGGATAACGCAATTCATGGCCCGCCTTCGGATAATGCAAGTGCTCGACGGAATGCGAGAAGTTTCGTGCGCGCAAGCGAGCGCAAATCATCTCCGTCATTTGCGACGCGGGCCAGACGTGATCGTCGCCGCCGGAAATCAGCAGAATCGGGCCGCGCGTGCGCTCAACGGGAATCTGGGCGCGTCCAATCGCCTCGCGATTGCGCAACGCGGCGCGGAAGAGGTTACGAAATTTGACGGGTCGGCGCAGGAGCGCCACAGGCACTGCCAACCGCGCCATGAATCCGCGCAGTGGCAGCGGCGCGAACGGTATGGCTTCGCGGCCTCGCGTCCAGCACGGAATGATTTCGCCGGTGGCTTTGTCGCGGCCTCCTGAGCCCCACGCCACGGCGCTCGGCGCGTATGCGACGACGGCGCGTATCTCCGGAAGCGTTGAACTCAGCAGCAGTGCCAGTTCAGCCCCGCGCGAAATTCCCAGCACGCCCATGCGGCGCGCATCAACTTCCGGTTGATTCTCAAGCCACGCCGTGGCGCGTGCGAAATATTCGAGCGGCACGCGATGCAGCCACGTCGGCAGACCCGGCAGTCCAAAATAGGCCAGCGACAGCGTTGCGAATCCGTGCCGCGCAAGCACGGCTGCTTTGTCGAGATCGTAGCCGCCGCCCGAGCCGCCAAGGACAATCACGACCGGATGCGGCTCGCGGCCGGGCGGAATGAAAAGCCGGCCCGCGAGCCCTTCTTCATTTGCATCTTCGCTAGCGTCGCGAACTTGCATGCCAGGAGCTAGCCAGCGCCTGTCGAGTTTGCCCGATGCGGTTATTTGGCCGGCGATTTCCGCAGTCAGCGCCACGGTAGCTGCTGCAGGACTGTCTTTGCGAAACGTAGCGCGACCGCCACGCGCGGCGGCTTCGAGCTTCATCGACCAGAAAAGGCCCATGCCGTCGCGCCCGCGATAAGTTCCGCCGAGGGATTCCTGGCTTGCGACGTCGACTGTACCTGCGGCGTCGGCAACATAGGTACCGCTTGCTTCCCAGACGCGCCCCGCGTCGTCATTGACTTCCGCTCGCAGCGTTACGCGTGCGCCGGATGGCACGCCGCTGACGCGTATCGACACGTCCTCATCGATAAACGACGGATTTGGCGCGATTTCGATTTCCGCGCAACTCGCAGTGGTCGTTTCAGCGTGCGTCTGTGTGGTCGCCATGGTGCGTCATCTCATATGCTACTCGAAGTTCAGTAGCGTGTGCTTTGCGAGCGCTGGGACGCCGTGCGTCCTTTTGCGCACCTCATCCGTATATAGAACTGTATGATAGGGCACGCTGCCATTTCGATGGAGGTGCTGGTGGGTCTCGAAGCCGAAGTCGCCAGGCTTCGACGCGGAGACCTGGACGCGCTTGCGGAGCTGGTGACGCGCTACCAGCACCGCCTGTATCGCTATCTGTTGCGCATTGTGCGCCAGCCCGCCGAAGCCGAGGATCTGTTTCAGCAAACCTGGTTGCGCGTGGCGGGGCAAATTGCGCGCTTCGATCCCCGCCGAAATTTCGAGGCGTGGCTTTTTACTTTGGCGCGCAATCTGGCCATCGACCATCTGCGGCGCGTGCGCCCGGAGAGCCTCGAAGAGCATGAAGAAAAACATTCTTGGGCAACGCCTGCTTCGCTGCGCGCTTCCGAGCCGCCGGCGCTCGACGTGGTGATTGCCCGCGAACGCACGCAACAGCTTGCGGAAGCCATGGACGCATTGCCGATGATGTATCGCGAAGTGCTCGCGCTGCGCTTCGAAGAAGAAATGAAGCTCGAGGAAATTGCCGAAGTCTTGAACGCGCCCCTCTCGACGGTGAAAAGCCGCTTGCGGCGCGCGCTCGAAAATCTCCATCGGGGACTCGACACGCGGTTCCCGAAAACGGAATGGCAATGAAGAAAAAGCCAATCACGAACGAATTCACAGAACGAACGGGACAACGAGCCATACGATGACTGGGAAAGCAAACGGGAAGACGAACGGGAAAATGACCGAACACGACGAAATTCGCGGGCTCCTTTCACTGGCAGCCGCGGGCGCGCTTGATGCAACGGAAGACCAGCGCGTCTCGGCGCATCTGCGCGCTTGTCCAGCTTGCGCTGCCGAACTTGCTTCCTGGCAGGCAATTGAAACCGGCCTTCGCCGCATTCCCACGCCGCAAGTTCCGGCGGATCTGGTCGCTCGCACCATCGCGCGCGCGCAAATGCGCTTCGCGGAAGAATCCGACCGCCGCTCCGAGCGCAAGATGCTCGCGCTGATCATCGTTTTTTCCTGGGTTTTCGTCGCTCTCAGTTGGCCTCTCGCGCAGCTTCTGGGCCACGGATGGCTCAGCCTGCTGGGACTTGGCTTCGAGCAGGGCTGGAAGAATTTCGCCGTGTTCACGGCATTGTGCTGGATAGCGGGCGCCGCTGCGGCGATTCTGCTGGCCATGCGCCGTGACCGCGAAAGGAGAATCGCATGAGCTTCCGCAAAGAACTCCGTGTAATCCCGCGCACTGCGTGGATCATCGCCGGCCTCTGTTATGTGGGCATGGCCATTCTGGCTTGGTTTCTCGTTCCGACCGACCATGAAATGTCGCAATGGCCCCGCATGTGCCAACTCGCCTTCATTTTCCTTATGCCGTTGTTTTTCTTTCTCATCATTCCGCTCTACGGTTATATCTACGGCGACGCAAAGCGCCGCGCCATGCGTTACGTGATGTGGACGCTTCTGGCCATCTTCGTTCCCGACTTCATTGGCGTCATCATTTACTTCATCCTGCGCGACGCGCTGCCGGTCGATTGCCCCAGTTGCCACAATCTGGTCCCGTCGAAATTCACTTTTTGCCCGACCTGCGGCAATGCACTGCGGCCTCACTGTCCACAGTGCGGGAAGCCTGTGGAGCGCGCGTGGACGAATTGCGGCTACTGCGGCACAAAACTCCCCGGATAAGGCACCGGTCCCGCGAGAACTACTAAGAGGTTGGGTGCGGCGTGACTCGGCAATAGAATCCTCGCGTGCAAGTAATTTCGAGAGAACAGATCGAGGAGGAAGGAATGCCGTACGTTCAAATTACCTGGGTGGCAGGCCGCTCGCCCGAGGAGAAACGCAAACTGGCCGAGCGCATCACGGCGGCGTTGGTCGAAGACGGACGCGCCAAGCGCGAAAACGTTCACGTCAGCTTCGTGGACGTGCCGCCGACCGATTACGCTGAAGCCGGCATCGTCGTGGCGGATCAGAAGCGCACGCCGTGACCGCCCGGCGCGCGCCAGCCGTTCGCCAGCGCGCGCTCTGGATGAAATGCAGCGTTCTAAGCGCGCACTTCGCGACGCACCAGATACGCGTCTACGAAGAATCCCACGCCAATCACAAAGGGAATAATTCCGAGGACGGCCGCCTCCGCGGCGTCCGGTTCCCACCGCGCGAGAGCGCCGAACGTCAGCGAATATCCAATGGCCGCCGCGACAAGCAAAATCCCCGACCTGCGCGACACACTCGAAGGCGGCAAATCCGCCTCGAACGGGATCGTGACTCCGCGCGCAATCGCCGCCATCCGTTCGTCGCTGCGGAACTTGCGTCCGCGCTGCCACGCCCAAGCCCACACCGCGGCGATCGGGAATCCCAGCGCCAACACCACGGCTGCAAATCCAATCATATTGTCAGGCATTTTGTTTCTCCTCTCGATGCACGGTCTGTACGCAGCCGCACTCTCCGTTATTGGCGAATCTGATTGCGATCGCCCGCTTGCAACCATAGATACGCTGCCGCGTTCGAAAATGTTCCGGGAGAAACCCGACTGCGTGCAAGGAAATATCTAGGTCAAACGGTGAGCGGATGTTCCGCGAAGAGTTTATGGGACTTGTTGAACTTGCATCGATTGATCCACAGAGAAGTCCGAGCACCCTGGTGTGGTTGCCGCATCGCAGCGCGCCGTCACGGTGAAGCCGTCGGAAGTTGTTTCCGCCGAATACGCATATCCTGCCCGTCCCGATTTTTTCACCGCGAGCGCCCCGCTGGAATACAGCTCGTCGAGCGATGCATACGAACCGTGCCCCGTCCAGTAAATTCGCTCCGCCTGCGCAATCGAAAGCAAATCGTTCTGAACGCCCACGGTCGAAATTACTTGCGCGGGAGTGCCGGGTGCTCCCTTCGATTGCATTTTTGAGGCGTAAAGCCAATAGCCGAGCACTACGATTAGCGCCGTGACTAACAATCCCACCAGGCCTCGCATAATTGGCTCCCTTGCAGCCGTCAAGACGAGCTTGCGGTTTGCACTGGTGCCATTATCGGCCGTTGTGCCCGAGACCTGCATCGCGTTTGATCGCGGATGTGTCGCGAACGGAACATCGGATGTATATTCGGCGCGTAAGAGGCTCTCCGCGGATCCTGCGGTGCTTGTCCCTTCGATTCGCTGTGATATCATCCCGCTACTTGACACCAATGAAACGCGAAGCGATCCGCGCAGAGCTTCTGGGGATTTTTCTCTGCCTCGGACTGTCTGCCTCAGCGCGCGCCGGCGACGTGGTGGTGCTCACATATGCCGGTCCGATCAATGCCATCAGCGCGGAATACATCTCGCGAGGCATCGGGGATGCGGAATCGCGCCATGCTTCAGCCTTGATTCTGCAGCTCGACACGCCCGGCGGCCTCGATTCCGCGATGCGTAAAATCGTCCAAGCGGAAATGAACGCGCGTGTGCCGGTGATTGTCTTCGTTGCGCCACGCGGCGCGCGCGCCGCATCAGCGGGCTGCTTCATTGTTCTTGCCGCTGACGTTGCTGCCATGGCGCCCGGCACGAACATCGGCGCGGCACATCCGATTTTTCTTTCCGGCGGCATAGTCTCCGAGAAAATTGTGAACGACGCTGCCGCATACGCCCGTTCGATTGCCGCCGCGCGGCATCGCAATGTCGGCTGGGCTGAAAAATCCGTGCGCGAAAGCGTTTCGTTGCCCGAATCCGAAGCGTTGCAGCAAGGCGTGATCGATCTCGCCGCGAACGATGTAGCCGATTTGCTTCGCCAGCTAAACGGCCGCGTGGTGCACACGGCGAATGGTGATGTGACGCTCTCCCTTGCTGGCGCAACGCAAGTCGCCGTTGACCTGAACTGGAGCGAAGAAGTTCTGAGCACGCTGGCGGATCCGACGGTGGCGTATCTACTGCTCCTTTTGGGCATTCTCGCTATCGTTGTGGAGCTTTTCGCGCCGCATGGATTCGTCACCGGCACTCTCGGCGCTGTCGCGGTGCTGCTCGCTCTTTTCGGGCTCACCAATCTTCCCGTGCATCTCACGGGCCTCCTGCTGCTGATTCTCGGCATGTCGCTGCTCGGGCTCGAGCTGAAAATCACTTCGCATGGTGTGCTGACTGCCGCCGGATTGATCGCCTTCATTTTTGGTTCACTGTTTCTGTTCCCGCGAGCCGCGGGTTACGCGATATCGCCCTGGGCCATTGGCATCGCGGCGCTGCTGTGGGTGGTGATGCTGGTGTTTGTAGTGCGCGTGGTACTCAGAGCGCGGCACGCTCCCGTGCTGACCGGCGTTCAACGCGTGATTGGCAGCATCGGCGTGGCGAAAACGGATCTCGCGCCCAAGGGCGTGGTGCTCGTAAATGGCGAGGACTGGGACGCAAGCGCCGACCCCGCGCCCATCGCTCGCGGAGAAAAGATTGCCGTGCTCGAAATTCAAGGCTTAACGTTGCGGGTTCGCAAACTCGCTTAAGTTTTAGTGCTGGGTCAGTTTGAATTCTCTGGATCGTGACACAAAAAGTCAAAATTCAAACTGCCCCATTTACCTAAGTTTTCGCGTTTCAAAAAATTCAGGAGGCTCGCATGACCGGCTGGATCGTTCTTATTGTCGTGGTCGTGATTTTATTGATCGCGCTGAAATTCATCACGGACATGATCAAAATCGTCAAGGAATACGAGCGCCTTGTGGTTTTTCGTTTCGGCCGCTGCATCGGTCAGAAAGGTCCGGGCATCATTTTCCTGATTCCCATCCTCGACAAAGCGATCTGGGTGGACCTGCGCGAGCGATATCTGGAAGTGCCGCGGCAGACATGCATCACCAAGGACAACGCCTCGATCTCCATCGATTTCCTCGTGTACTGGAAAGTCAGCGATCCAGTGCAAAGCGTGGTGCAGGTGCAGGATTTCGGCGGCGCCACGCGCGGCATCGCCATGACCACTCTGCGCGCCGTCGTCGGCGACCTGATTTTGGACGACGTGCTGGCCAAGCGTGAGGAGATCAACAACGTGCTGCGCGGAAAGCTCGATGAAGTCACGTCGCGCTGGGGCGGAAAAATTACCTCCGTCGAAATCCGCGAAATCGAGCCGCCCAAGGACGTGCAGGACGCCATGACCAAGCAAATGAGCGCCGAGCGCAGCCGCCGCGCCATGGTCACCGCCGCGGAAGGCGACCGCCAGGCCAAGATCACCATCGCCGACGGCGAAAGGCAGGCCACTGTTCTTCGTGCGGAAGGCGATAAGCAATCCGCAATCCTCCGCGCGGAAGGCTACGCGCTGGCGCTCGACAAAGTTTTCCAAATCGCGCGAACTCTCGACGCGAACACCATGGGCCTGCAGTACCTCGAGACGCTGAAAAATCTCGGTGCCGGCGCCTCCACGAAATTCATTTTCCCCATGGAGTTCGCCAGCTTCTTAAAACCCATCTTGAATATTGCTCCAGCGCCGCCGGCGGCTCAAAAATAACGCGCTCTTCGTCGTCGACAACGGGAGCGATGCGCCCGGGTTACATCTGAAAGACGTGCATCCTGCCGCAGGCGTTTGACATCAAATTCGACGCCACATACGATAGAGGCCAGAATAGCGGACGTGTCTAAGACGAGCCGCGCACCATCGTCACGCATAAGGGAGATTCGAATGAAGCGATTTCCGCGCATGAAGGCCGTGCTTTTGTCCGTGGTCTGCGTTTTGGCGCTCGCTTTTCAGGCTGCCGCGCAGAAGAAACTGCCCGTGCCGCCTGCTCACGCGCGCCATGTCGCTGACGAAAATGCAGTGCGCCCGCCGCAACTCGCGATTCAAACGCACGTGCTGCCCAACGGCCTGACCATCGAGATGGTCCAGGACCATCACGTGCCGGTTGTTAATTTGCAGGTTTGGTACCATGTGGGCTCGAAGAACGAAAAGCCTGGCAAGACCGGCTTCGCCCACCTCTTCGAGCATCTGATGTTCAAAGGATCGGCCCACGTTGGCCCAGACGAGCATTCGCGCATCGTCGAAGCCATGGGCGGTTTCGATAACGCTTACACCAACGACGACGTCACCGTATTTTGGGAAACTTTTCCCAGCAATTATCTCGACCGCGTTCTGTGGCTCGAGGCCGACCGCATGGGGAGCCTCAACGTCGACGACGCGAATTTCAAGTCCGAGCGCCAGGTGGTGGAAGAAGAGCGGCGCTTGCGC
>DASRQP010000075.1:0-3624 GCA_035696585.1 Candidatus Acidiferrales bacterium
GCGGGCCGCGTCCGGCGTCGCGGAAGACCTCTGGCGGCAGATGCTGCGGTTCGATGTGCTGCGCGGGGGACATGATGACCAGTCGCTCGATCAGATTTTTCAGCTCGCGGACATTCCCCGGCCACGGATAGCGCAGAAGCACCTCCATCGCGGCGGACGTCAATTCCTTTGGTTTTTTCCCGTAGGCGCGATTGAATTCGGCGAGGAAGTGACGCGCGAGAATGGGGATATCCTCGGTGCGATCGCGCAGCGGCGGGACAGTGAAGGGAATCACGTTCAGGCGATAGAAGAGGTCTTCGCGAAAAGCGTTGCGTGAGATTTCGTCTTCGAGCTTTTTATTTGTGGCGGCGATTACGCGAACGTCCACAGCAGCCATTTCGTTCGAGCCGATGGGCTCCACGCGTTGCTCTTCCAGAGCGCGCAGCACCTTCGATTGCGTTTTCAGGCTCATGTCGCCGACTTCGTCGAGGAAAAGCGTGCCGCCGTCGGCCTTCTGAAACTTTCCGGACTTATCTTCGCTCGCGCCTGTGAAACTGCCCTTGCGATGGCCAAATAGTTCCGATTCGATCAGCTCTTCGGGAATCGCGGCGCAATTGACTTCGACGAAAGGTCCTTGCGCGCGGCTGCTCTGCGCGTGGAGCGCGCGCGCGACCAATTCCTTGCCGGTGCCGCTTTCCCCGTAAATGAGCACGCGGCCGTTGGTGGGAGCGGTCAGCGCGATTTGTTGGCGCAGAGCTTTCATCGGTACGCTGTCGCCAAGGATTTGATAACGCTGTTCTAGTTCGGCGCGAAGGCGGCGATTCTCTTTTTCCAGGCGCAAATAATCGAGCGCATTTTTAACAGCGAGCACGGTCTTATCGAGCGAGAGCGGTTTCTCAATAAAGTCGAATGCGCCGAGCTTGGTGGCGCGAACCGCGGTTTCGATTTTCCCGTGGCCGGAGATCATCACGACCATGGGCGCGCCATCATGCTCGTTAATGCGCTCGAGTGTCGCAAGACCGTCGATGCCGGGCAGCCAGATGTCGAGGAGTATCAGATCGAAGGCGCGCCGTTCAACGGCTTCAATGCATTCCTCGCCGGAGCCGACCGCCGTGACGTCATAGCCTTCATCGCGAAGAAGCGCGGAGAGCGACTGTCGGATGCCGCTTTCGTCGTCGACGATGAGGATGGAGGCGGGCATGCGTCAGGGCTTCAAGATTGCGTGCTCGGTTGTGGCGCGGCGACTTCGGCGGCGGGAAGGCGAATCAGGAAGCGCGAGCCTGATGGATGATTGTCTTCGACGCGCAGCGTGCCGTGATGTTCGCTGACGATGCGGCTGGCGATGGCGAGGCCGAGGCCTGTGCCGCGATCTTTTGTGGAGAAATGAGGGAGGAAAAGTTTGTCTTTATCCTCAGGCGAAATGCCGTGGCCCGTGTCGGCCACTTCGATTTCGATGGCGTCGCCCTGCCCGGCGGCACGCGTTGTGACGGTGATGGAGCGCAGCGTTGCGCCTTCCAGGGCCTCGGCGGCATTGTCGATCAGATTTACGACAACACGGCGGAGCAGTTCCGCGTCCGCTTTTACGATTGGCAAATTCGGGGTGAGTTCACGGTGCAGCGAGATGCCTTCGAGTCGTTCGTGGAATACGTCGAGAGCCTCTGAAACGATCGAATTCATGTCCGCAGGAGCAAGGCGCGCGGCGGGGAAGCGGGCAAACTGAGAAAATTCGTTGACCAACGATTCGAGTGTTTCGACTTCGCGCTCGATCAAATGCGCGCATTCGGAGACAAGCTGCGGCCATTCTGAGCGGTCTTCGCGGCGGCGGGAAGGCGAGGAGCGCGCGAGGTGCCGAAGCAAGCGTTGGGCGGAAAGCTGAATCGGCGTGAGCGGATTTTTGATTTCGTGCGCGATGCGCTGCGCGACTTCCTGCCAGGCGGCGGCTTTTTGCGCTCGAAGAAGCTCGGTGACGTCGTCGATGACAACCACGAACCCGGGATTGTTGCGGCCTGACCCGAGCGAGCTGACAGTGACGGCGGCGTGATGAAGGCGGCCGGCGCTCGAGATTTCGAGTTCCTGCGTGGCAACACCCATGCGCAAAGACTGCCGCATCAGTTGGAGCACGCGAGTTCCGGCATCTTCTCCGAGAAGTTCCGCCAGAGAAGTGGCCGACGCGGCGCGCTCGCCGAACATTGTAGCTGCGGCTGAATTGATGCGATTGACTTTACCGTCCGCGTCAAGAGACAGAACGCCGGTGGGAATATTTTCGAGGATCGTTTCCATCAGCTTGCGGCGGCGTTCGATTTCTTCGAGAGCCTGCTGGAGGCTATTTGTGAAATCGTCAATTTGCTTGCGGGACTGGCCAAGCTGAGCGGCCATCTGGTTGAAGGAATCGACCAGCGCTCCTAATTCGTCATGCGCGCGCGTGGTGATGCGATAGTCAAGGTTGCCACGGGCGACTTGCTGCGTGGCCTTTGCGAGGGCCTGAATCGGGACAGTGATGCGTTTGGAAAGGAACAGCGCAACCCAAGTAGTCGCGTAAAGGAGCAGCAAAGTAATCAGCAGGAGACCTAGAAGAATTTCATTCTTGAAGAAGCGCAGGTGCTGATACTGCGACGAGTACGTTTGCGTCTGGGTCTGAATGTCAGTGAGGCGCGTGACGAAATCGTCGGGGATTCCGCGACCTACCATAAGCCAGCCGCCCTGATACGGCACGCGGCCCGTCGAGTAGAGTTTGCGGCCAATCTCCCACACGTCTGTGCCGGCGGGCAGGCTCTGCACCTGGCGGAACGCCGTGCCGGACGCAAAAGCGGGGGCGCTGGCGGTCTCAGCGCCGGTTTTGTTGATGATCCAGACCACGTCGAATTCAGAGTCCGATCGGGTGGAATAATGGCGCAAGTCGCGCTTGCGGCCCGGCGCGGATAGCCACGCGGCTACATCCTGGGCGAGAGTATTCAGGCGTTCGCGCTCCTTTTTGCCCATTTCGGCGATCAGCCCTCGACTTTGCTCATTGGCGATTTCCAGTGGTTTTGGGAACCAGATATCCATTGTGCGATTGACGAGCGCGTAGCTGAAAAAGAACAGGAAGACGACGGGCAAAAGTGAGACGCCCATCGCGCCGAGCACCATTTTGGTTTTGAAGCGGGAGCCAAGAATACCGGCGCGGTGCTCACCCCAAAGCCGCAGCACGCTGCGCGTGAGAATCAGGCCAAAGACAAGGAAGGCGATGACGATGAACGTCGAAAGCGCAAAGAGAATCACAAAATCGTTGCTGCTGTGTGGCTGGACTGGAGCATTGAGCGAGCCCAGGGTGAAAATCGCAGCGGCAAGTATGGCGACGCACAGACCGCCGAAAGCGAGCCAGAGATGACGAGTCCAATTTTGTTTACTCATAGCGGCGCCTTGAGGAATGGTCCCAGAGGACATTCCGAGCAACGCGGGTCGCGCGGGCGGCACCAGTTTTTGCCAACGTTGACGAGCAGCGCATGAAACTCATTGTAGCGCGATACGGCCCGCGGAAGATGAGACTCGACGAGTGTGCGCATTTCCTCATAGGTAGCTTTGTCACCCACCCAGCCGTGACGGGAGAGGATGCGCTTGGTATACGCGTCGACGACGAAGATTTCCTTGGCCCCGGCGTATAGGAGA
>DASRQP010000076.1:0-7107 GCA_035696585.1 Candidatus Acidiferrales bacterium
TAGCTATGTGGCTTCTATATAGAATCAGAAATCTAGATAAGCATCCTGAGGCCGTACCTGTCGCAAAGGTGATCGAGCCGATTCAGCCGAGCGTTCAGAAGCCGCAGATGTCACGCGCAGCACCACATAAGACACTAAAAAGACCGAGAAAGAAAGTTACAGCACCGCAACCTACTTTTAGCGTCAACAATCCGGTAGGTTCAATAGTCAATCAGGGTTCTCCAAATTATGGCACGCAGACTGTAAATAATGCGCCTCCCGACCGAACCCTTGATAAATCTCAGTATCAAACAATCAAGGAATCGTTGGGGCCGCCAGTGAATGGATTCCAGGGGGTACATCGCTTGTTCGGAGATATAGAGGGTGCTAAGTATGCCCATCAGTTGAGCGAAGCATTCAAAGCCGCAAATTGGGATGTCGGAGCAAATGGACAAGAGGGGCTAACTTCAGTCCCAGAAGGTTTGTTTGTTGTTATGTCTCCCGATGATAGGCAGTCTCCCCCGCTGGGAGCACTTCGTGTTATCGCGGCGCTGAAGCAAGCCGGTCTACATGCGCAGGGGTTTGTGATGGATGATGTGAAATCTGGTGACTTCTATGTTTTGGTTGGCGCGAACCCAACGCCACGCTAAGCAACGGCCTCTCTTGGCCGCACCCTGTGGAATCCGGAGATTCGCCTTCGCCAGTCACTCGCTATTGCTTGTCGGTTCCGGAAGCGACCAATGCTGACAGCGGGCGGACCTCACGCTCGACTTTCTTCTCCTCGCGGTCGCGGGCAATCTCCAAATCGTAGCGCGTCTGAAGATTGAGCCAAAACTCAGGCGTGGTGCGGAAGAGACGCCCCAAACGCAGCGCTGTGTCGGACGTGACGGCGCGCCGCCGGTGGACGATCTCCGCCATCCGCGTCACCGGAACGCGAAGTTCAAGCGCCAGGCGATTCACGCTCAGGCCCAGCGGCCGCATGAATTCCTCGCGCAGTACTTCGCCGGGGTGAATCGGCTTCAGTTTCGTAGGCATTCTTTCCGTCCTTAGTGGTAATCAGCAATTTCGACTTCATAGGCGTCGCCGTTTCGCCAGACGAAGCAGAGGCGCCACTGGTCGTTGATGCGAATACTGTGTTGGCCTTGCCGGTCGCCGCGCAGCGCCTCAAGACGATTGCCCGGCAGCGAAGCCAAGTCTTGTAGTGTCTCAGCGGCATCCAGCATCGCCAGCTTTCGCTGCGCCGATTGCTCGATACTCTGGAATCTAGCCACTCGCTCTCTATTAAAGATGCGTTCCGTGAGCGGCGAGCGAAACGACTTGATCACTTACCAATCGTATGACGCGTGTCGTTACATGTCAAGCAGTAGGGGCAAATCGCGGCAAAGGCCGCGCGCCTCGACAGCCACTCGTTTACCCTGCCTGCCCTGACGTAGGAAGGGAGGAACGAAGAGCCACTGCACTTCTCCCTTTCCACAGCCGCCAGATCTATCGCTGCGGCTCGCAACGTGCTAGCGTCGTTCGAGCGAAAATTCGATGCGAGCGGCGGCGTACAACAACCCAAACCAGCCCGGGACGTACCTTCCGCGGAAAATAGCACTCCATCGCCCCTCATTTCTAATCGAGTGTCCGGAATTAGACACCGATTTAACTTGCACAAAACAAACGGCCGACCCCATTTCTAATCGCCAATCTTTTGGCGTTTTTAAAATTACCGGACAGTGCGAGCGCGTGTCGCGCGGGCGGGGTGAGAAAACCCCCACCCTTCGCAAACGGCGCTCAGGATGGGGCACCCGGCAGAGAGAGGCAAAGCGGCGCCGAGCCGCCGCACTCCAAAAAGAAAAACCCCACGCTCACAAATCGAGCATGGGGCACCCGGCAGAACGCGCATGCCGCGCGACGGGCGGGGCCCTTCCTGCGTCAGGGTAAACGAGCAGCGCCCCTACGGGAAACGAAAAGCAGATCCCTCACACCGTTCGCCAGAAGCGGCGACCGGGTTCGGGATGACAGACATAACACGGTCGCGAGAGCGTTAGGTGGTTTGGCAGCAGGCGCGGGAGGAGCGGCATTCGTCGAGGCCGACGAGTTTGCCGTCGGGGCCGATCGTGGATTGCGTGCGCGAGCACCAGAAGGGCGCGGCGCTGCGCGCGTCGGATTCGTCTTCGTCCTGCTGATAGAACAATTTCTTCGAGCGCACGGAGCGGCAAATTTCGCCGGTGGAGATGAGCACATTGAGGCTGGGTCCTGCAGCAGGTTTCAACATGGCGATGCGGCTCCTTTGGGGGCCCGTGCAGCATGGCCCTCAGGGGCTAAAGCCCCCGTTCACAACTAGCTCTACGTCGGAGCTGAAGCTCCGACCTCCTGAAAATCGAAACTCGAAAAACGCGAAACCTAACAGCAGATTCCTCGGGGCCCGACGCAGGTCGGGCCGCTCGGAATGACAAATTCCATTCTATGCCGAGGCCGCGGAAGAGCGTTCGCGGACGGCGGCGAGCAGCGCGCGCTTCACGGAAACGCGCGCGAGTTGCACTTTGTACCCGTTGCGGCTGAGCGGCGTGGCGCCCTGCACCGCAGCGTCGCCGGCCTTCGCGGCGGTTTCTTCGTTGATTGTTTTTCCCGCGAGCCATTTGGCGGCGTCTTCGGCGGGCCACGGTTTCGGCGCGACGTGGCCGAGAACGATCCGCGCGCTTTCGACTGTGTCGCCGCGCATTCGCAACGCAACAGCCGCCGTCGTGATGGGCCAGTCGAGGCCTTCCTTTGGCCGCACTTCGTACAGCGCGTTGCGCATGCCGCGCGACGCGGCGGGAATTGTGACTTCCGTCACGATTTCATTGGGAGCGATAGCGTGCTCGCGTTCGCCCTGCTTTTGCGGAATCACAAAAAAATCGCCGACGGCGACGTTGCGCGCGCCCTTCGGCCCTTCAATGCGTATCTCTCCGTTGAGCGCCATCAGCACCGGGCCGAAACTCGACGGACTGATGAATTTCGCCGGGCCGGAATTGCCGAAAATGGCGTGATAGCGATTGTCTCCCTGCGCGACGAGCGAGTTTCCATCTTTGTCGAGCGCGAGCAGGCCGAACCCGTTGCGGTAATACCAGCAGCGCGGCCGCTGGCAGAGCCAACCGCCGACGGTGCTCATATTATGAAGCTGCGGGCTGCGAATCCCTTCCGCCGCGTCGACGATGGCGGGAAATTGCTCGCGAATCATTGGATTGGAAATCAATTCTTCCACGGTGACCGCGGCGCCGATGTGCACGCCCTCCGCGGATTCGTGAACGCGGTTGAGGCCCGCGATGCCCTTGATGTTGACGAGGCGCTTGGTGTCTACAACGTCGTCCTTGAGAAGCGAAATTAAATCCGTGCCGCCGGCAAAAACTGACGCATCGTCCCAATCGGAACCGAGAAGTCCGAGGGCTTCTTTCAAGCTGGATGGTTTTGCGTACTCGAATGCGTCCATTAGGCCACGCCTCCTTTTTCGAGTGTGCCGAGGGCCGCGAGAACGCGGTCGGGCGTCAGCGGGAGTTCCGGGACGCGCACGCCGATGGCGTTTGCGACGGCGTTTGAAATCGCCGCACCCGGCGAAATCACCGGCGGTTCACCGAGTCCGATTGTGCCGCGCTCGTCATAACCAGGCCCGGTCATCATGTGCGGAATAATTTCGCCGATGTCGGCGATGCTCGCGAGTTTGTAGAACTCCATATTCGGATTCAGGCAACGGCCGGTCACCTGATCCATGATTTTTTCCTCGAAGAGCGCGTAGGTGATGCCCATGATCGCTGCGCCGTAGAGCTGGCTTTCGGCGGTTCTCACGTCAATCACCAGGCCGCAATCCTGCACCGAAACGTGCTTGACGATTTTCACGACGCCCGTTTCCGTGTCGACTTCGACTTCGCTCATCTGCACGCCGCCGACGCCACTGGACATCAAATCGTTGGATGTCTTGCCCGTGCCGGTGATGGACGATGCGCCCATTTTCGCGCAGGCCTGTTTCCAGGGGATCGACTTTGCTGGATTGCCTTTAACCTGGATCTTGCCGTCCCAGGCTTCCAGTTGGTCGGCAGGAACGCCGAGCGAGGGTGCAACTTTGGCGAGCAGTGAGTTCAACGCTTCCGTGGCGGCGCGCCGCGTCGAAGTGCTGACGCCGCTGACGGTTGTGGAACCGCCCGATGCGCCGGCCGGCGGATACTTGTTGTCGCCAATATTTACTTTCACGGCTTCAACGGGGAGTCCGAGCGTTTCCCCAGTGACGATAGCGATAACTGTGCGTGTGCCAGTGCCGAGGTCCTGGCTGCCGAGCGAAGTCTCAACCGAGCCGTCCGGATGAATCGTTACCAAACAATTGCTCAGATTCCCGCGCCCGCCCCATGTATGCAGCGACACGCCCAGTCCGCGTTTCAGCGGACCTGCGCCACTTTTTCCGCGCGGATGCCATTTGCTCTTCCAGTCCATCAGCTCTGAAGCCTTCGCGAATTCTTCTTGATAGGTCTTGGCGCGTTCGGGAACCACCAAATTCATATTCTTCAACATGAAATCGACCGGATCCATATTGAGCTTTGCGGCCAAATCTTCCATTGCACCGTTGGAAATCAAGGCCATTTGCGGATGGTTTGGCGCGCGCCACGCCCGTGCCGGGCCGATGTTGGTCATAATCGCGGTATGTTTTGCGCGAACATTGGGAACTTCGAAAACGTAAGGAAACCTCGGCGCGCCCGCGTCGCTTGGTCCGCCCGTGCCCCACGATTCGGATTCCCACGCCACCAGCGTGCCATCGCGCTTCGCACCCACTTTTACATGTCCGTGCATCGAGGGCCTGGCACCCGCGACCATCAGCTCATGGTCACGCTCGAGCATCATCTTCACGGGCCGCCCGGTTTTCTTGGACAACTGCGCGCACGCAATTCCCCACGTTTCAGCAGCGAACTTGCTGCCGAATCCACCACCCATGTAATGTGAAATCACGTGGA
The DNA here is from genome assembly GCA_035696585.1 of Candidatus Acidiferrales bacterium. Lineage (GTDB taxonomy): Bacteria > Acidobacteriota > Terriglobia > Acidiferrales > UBA7541 > DAHUXN01. Next base: position 4,941 of record DASRQP010000076.1, read on the forward strand.
CATTGTTCGCGGCGACTGTGATTCCCTGCTCCTTAAGCCCGTCGACGTATTCGCCGGCCATTCCGCTGACGTTTTGCGTTGAAGTCCAGACCGTCAAATCGTCGCCATTCCATTCCGTCACCTGGCCATGGGGCTCGAGACAGCAATGGGTGATCACGGGAACGCCGTAATGTCCTTCGCTGATCACTTCCGCCTGCTGAAAACCCTGATCCGGATTGCCGTTGACGCGCTGCTCGAGTTGCTTTGAATACTGCGCGCCCGCATGTTCCGGGTCGGCATCGGTGACGAGGTACGGCAGCGGTTCATAGTCAATCTTGATGGCGTCCGCCGCCGCTTCCGCGCGCTCTTCGGAGTCCGCCGCGACGGCCACAATTTCCTGCCCTGCCCACAATACTTCCTGACCCTCGGGCACAATTGTCACCACGCCCTTAACGCCCGGCATCGCTTCCGCGGCGCTGGTGTCGATCTTCGTGACTTTCGCGTGGGCGTAAGGAGAAGTCGCCATCTTGCCCCAGAGCATTCCGGGGCGATTGATGTCGTAGGAATATTTTGCCCGGCCCGAGGACTTGACGGGACCATCAATTCTCATCGTGCGCTTGCCAATCAGCGCGCGACGATTCGCGGGAGGCCAGTGATAGTCAGCCATTAGGCTCGCCCTCCTTTTGTCTTCATCGTTTTCGCGGCTTCCAATACAGCTTCGCGAATTCCCATGTATGTTCCGCAGCGGCAAAGATTGCCTCCGAGGGATTTCTGCAATCCCTCATAGGTCGGATGCGGCTCGTGATCCACATAGGCCGCGCACGCCATCACAAATCCCGGCGTGCAGAAGCCGCACTGCTGCGCGTCATTGTTCCAAAATGCCTGGGACATGGGATGCAAGCCTTCGCTAGGTTCAAGGCCCTCGATGGTGGTGATGTCGCGTCCCTGCGCATCGATTGCGAGAGTGGTGCAGGAATAGACGGCGCGGCCGTCCAAGTGTACGGTGCAGGCGCCGCATGTCGCGCGGTCGCAGACTTTCTTCGCGCCTGTCAGGTCCAGATGATTTCGCAGCGCGTCGACGAGCATTACGCGCGGCTCCAGATTCAATTTCCGGATCTGCCCATTGATTTTCAGAGTTATCGGGACTTCGCCGGGACCAACGACTCCTCCGGCCATGCCGCCGCTTTGCGGCCGTGGGGCAGCCTCGAGAACGCGATCCGCCAGCAGCGCTCCGGCCGAAGCCGCCACACTGGCGATTCCGGCGCCTTTAATGAAGCTGCGTCGCGACAGATCTCGCAGTTTCGTTTCCTGAGCGTTTTTTTCTCGCTTCTCGTCGGGCTTCTCCGCGCCGTCCGGGCGCGGCTTATCTCCATTCGACGACATCAATGCACCCCCTGCGGTCAAAAATCAAAATCGGAATAGCGTTTCGGTAGGAATGCTGTGCGGGTCGGGCTCGACGAATCGTTCGAGTCATTGCCTGCGTCACGGCCTGAATCACGGCGGGTCCCTCAGAACGTCGCGGCTATGATAGTTTCAGCGTACCGCGAAAGTCAAAGGCTTAGTCGGCGCCTCTACTGACGTTCGACGATGTAGCGAGCACGATCATGGAGCTCGTCAAATGTAATGATTTCTACTCCGTGGATCCCCTTTCGAAACAGCTCAAACGTTTCGAGTTTGGCTTGGTCGTGTTCCAATGCGCTCAACATTCCGGCTACTACGATTCCTTTGGGCTTAACGGTTCGGTGGAGATTCTTGTCCTCCATGAATTGCTTATTTTCCGGCGAGTCCTGGCCGACAGTCCCCCAGCCCTCTACATTTGCATTTATCTGAGTGAGAGCATCCGTGAGTTCGGTACTGAGACCCATGCCCTGCTTCGGATAGGCACCTTGCCGCGAATAAGTGAGGTCTTGGGCGTCTTGATTTCAACCAGCACCGTAAATTTTGCCGGACCACTTGAGGTAAGGAAGTCCGCTTTTTGTGCTTCCTTTCCCGTCACCGAAGCCCCCCGCACATGAGCTTGGGGTTGTTCAATTCTCAGAATTACATACTCCAATCCATATCCGAAAATCCACTTATTATCTTCAAAGAATTTCTGCCACCAATCTTCATCCTCATCTCGCTTCTCCAAGGCGGCTTTAAATTCGGCCAACCGCTTTTTTCGCTGTAGCAATTCATTGATATCAGCTTC
>DASRQP010000077.1:0-5057 GCA_035696585.1 Candidatus Acidiferrales bacterium
GAACACCCGGAAATGGCTCGCTTGCAGGCCCACCCTCAGCCGCTGCATTTTCTGTTATAATCCGGGTGTTGATGATGTTGGGCTGCACCCCTCCATGGGGGCGGCACCGGAGGTCAACATGAGCGTCACTCCCCGCACGGGCAACGGTAAAATCACCGTCCCAGACATTCTTCAGCGCAAATTTCCCGTAGGCGAATTCGAAAATCAAACGCAGCGCATCACCTGCCTCACTGCATACGACTATCCCACCGCGCGTCTTCTCGACGAAGCTGGCGTCGACATTCTTCTCGTCGGCGATTCGCTCGGCATGGTCGTCCTCGGCTATGACAACACGCTTCCTGTCACGCTCGACGAAATGCTGCACCACGTTCGCGCCGTCCGTCGCGGCGCCAGTCGCGCTCTCATCGTCGCGGACATGCCCTTCGGCACATTTCACGTTTCGCCCGAGGAAACAGTTCGCCACGCGCTGCGCCTTGTAAAAGACGGCGCCGAAGCGGTGAAACTCGAAGGCGGTGAAAAGCGCATGGAAGCAATCGCGCGCCTCGTCGAATCGGAAATCCCCGTGATGGCGCACATCGGTCTCACGCCGCAATCCGTTCTCGAACTCGGCGGCTTTCGCGTTCAGGGAAAATCGGTCGAGTCCGCCGAGCGTCTGATGCGCGACGCGCGCGCCGTCGAAGCCGCGGGCGCTTTTTCCGTCGTCCTCGAATCCGTTCCGCGCGAACTCGCCGCGCGCATCACGCAGGAGCTTCGCATTCCCACCATCGGCATCGGCGCCGGCCCCGATTGCGACGGCCAGGTGCTCGTTTTCCACGATCTCGTCGGCTTGAGCGTCAACGGCACGCCGAAATTCGCCCGCCAGTACGTCAATCTCGGCGAACAGATTTCCCGCGCCGCCCGCGAGTATTGCGACGACGTCCGCAACGGCCGCTTCCCCTCCGACGCGGAATCGTTTCACGCGCAGCAATGGCCCGCGGAGCCGCGTAAAACCCAAATCCATTGAGGTGAACCATCACCGTCGAAGACATTCATCTTCTTTACGACTACAACACCTGGGCCAACCACCGCGTTCTCGACGCCTGCGCCCCGCTCGCGCCGGCTCAACTCACGCGCAAGCTCGGTTCGAGCTATCCATCCGTTCGCGATACGCTCACGCATATCATGTTCGTTGAATGGCTCTGGCTCGAGCGTTGGCACGGTCGCTCACCCACTGGTCCGCCTTCTGGTGAATTTCCCGATCTTGCCTCCATTCGCGCGCGCTGGCAGACAATCGAAAGTGATTTGCTGAAATTTGTGCGCGCTGTCTCCGCGTCAGATCTCGAACGCGTCGTGACGTATCGCAACACCAAGGGCAATCCATTTTTGAGTCCGATGTGGCAGATGCTCCAGCACGTCGTGAATCACGGAACGTATCATCGTGGGCAAGTCACCACCATGCTGCGCCAACTCGACGCCACTCCCGTCGCCACGGATTTAATCGCCTTCTATCGCGAGCAATCCGGCCAGCCGCACAATTGATGACGCATGATTCCGCCTTCCACGCGAATCGCTAATATGGAAATCATCCGCACAATCGAATGGATGAAGCAGACGTCGCGCCAGGCGGAAGCGGCGGGCCGCGTGATCGGCCTCGTTCCCACCATGGGCGCATTGCATGAAGGCCATCTTTCTTTGGTGCGCGCCGCGCGCGAGCGATGCTCTCCCATTGTCGTTTCGATTTTCGTCAACCCAAAACAATTCGGGCCCTCGGAAGATTTTCAAAAATATCCACGCGATTTTGAAAAAGACCGCGCCCTTCTCGAAAATCTCAACGTCGACTATCTTTTTTGTCCCGAACCCGCGGAAATCTACCCGCGCGATTTCCACACCGGCGTTCATGTCGAAGGTTTGAGCGAGAAATTCGAGGGACGCGTTCGCCCCGGCCATTTCCAGGGCGTCACCACAGTGGTTTTGAAGCTTTTTGAAATCGTGCGCCCACGCTTTGCCTATTTCGGACGCAAAGATGCGCAACAGGCGCGCATCATTCGGCAGATGTCCTACGATTTGAATTTGGATTCGGAAATTGTCGTCTGCCCGATTCTGCGCGAGCCCGACGGACTCGCCATGTCTTCTCGAAATGCTTATCTGAAAAATGACGAACGCCGCGCGGCGCAAATTCTTTTTCAATCTCTCGATGCGGTTCGCCGCAAAATCGCCACAGGTGCGCGTGAAGCTGGGTCGCTGCTCGATGTTCTGCGCTCAACCGTTGCGGCCGAGCGCGTGGCGAAACTCGACTACGCTGAAATCGTGGACGCCGATTCCTTCGAGCCAATTAATTTTCTTCGGGGCAATTGCCTGATTCTCATCGCCGCCCGCATTGGCGCGACTCGCCTGATCGACAATATGCTGATCGAGCAGCACGACGGTAATTTCACTGTTTCGCTCTGACGCGCGCAGAAGTTCTGGTACACTGAGGTCCCTGCCCTTGATGTCCCCCAGGAGATCCTCGTGCGAAACGTTCTTGCTGTGCCCGTTTTATCCGCTTTAATAATTTTATCTGTTGCGCCGCTGTACGCTCAGAAAATCGTCCCGGCCGGAACGGCAGTGATGATTCGCCTTGAGCAGTCCGTCAATTCGAAAACCGCCGCCAACGAAAAAGTGAAAGCGACTGTTGCCCAGGACGTGATGATTCACGGCAAAATTTTGATTCCGCGCGGTTCCCCCGCCGCAGTTTACGTCGCGCAGAGTGCGTCGTCCGCGGAATCCTCGACTCCCGCGAAACTTCTGTTGCGGCTCGACGCGGTGACCGTTGGTGGGCGCGCCTATCCTGTCTCCGCGGACCTCGCCGGCGACGACGGTAAACCCCAGAAGAATTCCGGCGACAGTGTAGCCGGCGCTGGAGGGACAAGTGGCGGAGCCATGAGTTTTGGCGCTGACAAAACAGCCGCGGCTGACAAAAAGGACATCAGCTTCGAACCCGCGACGGTTTTCAGCTTTCGATTAAAAACAAGCTTGCGGTTGCACTCGCGCTCGCCCAAGGAAATTGCGGAGCATTGAGAATCTGATTGCGGTTTCCAGTTGCGCTGACGCGAAGCCAGGAACTTACTGTTTCGCGATTTCCTGAAACACTTCGGCCGCGTGGCCCTTCGCGTTCGCTTTTTCCCACACGTGTCGTATTTTCGCGTCCGGCCCAATCCAGTAGGACATGCGGACGATTCCGAGAAACGATTTTCCGAGAAAACTTTTCATGCGCCGCGCGCCGTAGACTTCGATCGTGTCGAAGCTCGTATCCGCAAGCAGCGGGAAATTCAAATTGTATTTGGCTTTGAATTTCGCCTGCTGCTCCACGGAATCCGCGCTGCATCCCAGAATCACCGTGTTCAACTTCTCGAATTTCTTCTTGGCGTCGCGAAACTCGGACGCTTCATTGGTTCAACCGGGCGTAAGCGCCTTCGGAAAGAAGAAAAGGACCACGTTTTTGCCGCGGAAATCCGCGAGCGCCACTGGCTTCCCGTCATCGGCCGGTAAATTGAATTCCGGAGCCCGCTCGCCAACTTTCAGTATGTCGCTCATTTTGATTCCTACGATTGATGCAGCAGCCGCTTTAAAATGTCGTTGATCGTTTGCGGATTCGCCCGCCCGCGCGTCTCGCGCATCACCTGCCCCACGAAAAACTTAAATACCCCTTCGTTCCCCGCACGATACTTCGCTACGTTGTCGGGATTCTTATCGAGCACTTCTCTGCAAATCTTCTCGACGCTCTCCCCGTCCGTGAGCGGCGACAGCTCTTCCGATGCGATAATCGCTGCCGCGGGTTTTCCCGTCTCAAACATCGTCGCGAACACACGTTTCCCAATCGCAGCCGTGATTTCGTTGCTTTCAATCGCACGCAAAAGCTCGGCAAATGCTTCGGCCCGTACCGGCGATTCCGAAATATCTGCCGCCGCATCATTCAGCCGCCGCAGCAATTCCGTTTGAATCCAGTTGGCTGCGATTTTCGGCGTCGCGCCGGCGCGAACAACCGCTTCGAAATAATCCGCAAGTGCCGCGGTCGCAGTCAAAACTCCAGCGTCATACGCCGTGATTCCGAACTGCGCGACGAATCGCGCACGTTTCGCATCCGGCAGTTCCGGCATGGCACGCTGAATTTCTTCTTTCCAGCTTTCTGCAATTCGCACGGGCAATAAATCCGGCTCGGGGAAGTAGCGGTAATCGTGCGCGAATTCCTTTGAGCGCATCGATTCGGTGCGGCCCGCCGCCACGTTCCACAGCCGCGTCTCTTGCGCGACCGTCTCGCCCGCTTCCAGCGCGCCAATCTGCCGCTCGATTTCGTATTCGAGCGCGTGCTGCAAATAGCGGAACGAATTCAGATTCTTCACTTCCACTTTCGTGCCGAATTTCTCCGCGCCGCGCGGACGCACGCTCACATTCGCGTCGCATCGCAGCGAGCCTTCCTCCATATTGCAATCGCTCACCGCCGTGTATTCGAGCGCCTGCTTCAGATTGGTCAGGTAAGCGTACGCTTCTTCCGGCGCGCGCAAATCTGGCTCGCCGACGATTTCGATCAACGGCACGCCGGCGCGATTGAAATCGATGTGACTGTAGCGATCCGCGTCGGCGAATCCTTCGTGGAGATTCTTCGCGGCGTCTTCTTCCATGTGCACGCGCGTAATGCCGATGCGCTTCTTGGAACCGCCCGACTCGATTTCGAGCCAGCCGCCGGTTGCCAACGGCAACTCGAATTGCGAAATCTGGTAACCTTTCGCCAAATCAGGATAAAAATAATTCTTCCGCGCGAACCGCGAACGCTCTTGCACCGCGCAATGCAAAGCCAGAGCCGCGCGCGTCGCCAATTCCAGCGCGCGTTTATTCAGCACTGGCAACGCCCCTGGCAATCCGAGGCACACAGGGCAAGTATTGGCGTTCGGCAGATCGCCAAATCGCGTCGAGCACGCGCAGAATACCTTCGTCGCGGTCGCAAGTTGCACGTGCACTTCGAGCCCAATCACGCTCTCGTAATTTGCACGCACCTCAGGCGAAATGCGCCGCGCGCCTTCCACTGTTGCCGCCGCCGTTCG
>DASRQP010000078.1:0-7101 GCA_035696585.1 Candidatus Acidiferrales bacterium
TTACGTCAAACGCGTCGCGGAGACGGTGCTGCCGACGCGTCACGGCGACTTTCGCATGATCGCTTTTGCCAGCGAAGTGGACAACGAACTCCACGTCGCCCTTATCCTCGGCGATTTGGCTCGAAATGAATTGTCCCGTGGCGAGCTCGCCGGCAGCCAGCCGCCGCTTGTGCGCGTCCATTCAAACTGCCTCACGGGAGATGTTTTCGGCTCGCTCACGTGCGACTGCCGCGAAATTATCGACCGCTCGCTCGAAGCCATTGCCGCCGAAGGGCGCGGCGTTTTCGTTTATTTGCATCACACTGGGCGCGGTTTCCGCATCGATTCAGCGGCGGACGAAAGCGGCGCGCTGCCGCGTATTCTTTTTCACTCGCGCGTGGAAATCGATCAGGATTTGAATCGTCAGCGCCTGGTGTGGCGTGAAAGCGGCATCGGCTCGCAAATTTTAATTGATTTGGGATTGCGAAGAATTCGCGTGCTCACGAATCATCCGCGCAAGCTCGTCGCGCTCGAAGGCTACGGCCTCGAAATCACCGAGCAAGTTCCGCTGAAGCTTTCCCAGCTTTCACAATCGAAAGCTTCTCACCAGCCGTTCTAGTCACGATGGAAAAATTCGGGTGTGATTCTGAGAACGGCGCAGAACACCGCCGTTTTGCCGCACGAATCCGCTCGACGGCTTCGTCTTGCTTTTCGCTTTTCGCTTTTCGCTTTTCGATCTTACGGATTTTTCGCGGGCTTGGCGGGAGCAACGGTCACGTAAGGCGCGAGCTTCTGGAATCGCTTCTTCGAAATGCGCGGCACCGCGAGCAAATCCTCGGTGCGCTTGAACGGGCCGCTCTTCGTGCGAAAATCGATGATCGACTTCGCCGTCACCGGCCCGATGCCCGGCAATTCCTCGAGCTGCTCCAGCGTTGCCGTATTCAAATTAATCGGATGCGCAGGCGGCTGCTTCTTCGCCGCCATCGCCGCGCTCGCAAATATCAGCGCACACACAAAAACGTAAATCAATATTTGCAGCCCGGGCGCTACAGAACTCTTGCGACAATTCAGAGCCATGTTCCACTCCTCCGCTCTCGCCCGCCATCAGCCAGCGAGTTCGTAGCCCTGAGTATCCCACACTTTTACGTCACCGAAAAGTATAGACTCCGAGAGACTCATCGGTGGAACATCACGTAGATGACGAACAGAAAAATCAGTAACCAAAGGACAGATAAGAGTAATAGTTCTACTTTTTCGGTCTTTCGCGATCGACGGGTGACCCACTCGCTGTTACTTGGATCCCAGTACCAGCCGGCACCGATTGCGCGAGAGTGAGCGAAAACAACTACAGCTGCTGGTGTGAAAACTATAATCGCCAACAACAAAACGAATCGAGAGAGAAACCAATGGGTCTCAAACAGTTTGTATGCACCGACACAAATCAGTCCGGCAACAAGGGACGCCACCATTACATGGTATTGATACTAAACCATGAAGCGGCGGAAGCCGTCACGCTTGAACTGGCGTCGAAGCTCGTCGATTGCGGGCATATCACGGCATCCTACATCGGATTCCCTTGAGCGTCGTAAACGCGAACTTCAGCGAAGAGCGCAGCTTGAGGTTCGGCTTGCGCGCGGTCGCCGACGATCACAATTTGCGCGTTCGCGGAATCGAAATAGCGGCGCGCCGCTTCGAGAACGTCGCTGGCCTGCAGCGCGCGAACTTTCTCGCGGAACGTTTCCAGATAATCTTCCGGCAAGGAGTTCAGATACACAGTCGAAAGCTGCGCGAGCAAGCCATCCTGCGTCGCGATGCCCAGAGAAAAAACGCCGCTCAAATAATTTATCGCGTCGGCGAGTTCCCCTTCGCTGACCGGCAACGAACGCAGGCGGTCGAGTTCGTAAAACATTTCCGTGAGCGTGGCGGCAACCACGTCGTTGCGCACCGCGGCGTGCACGCTGAAATATCCGTGATGCCGCAGCGCGTGCAGCGCACTGCGCGGGCTGTATGTGTAACCCTTCTGCTCGCGAATATTCGCGACCAGCCGCGAATTGAACGCGCCGCCGTAAATTGCATTCGCGAGAACGCTGCGCCGCCAATCGGGACTTTGCCGCGTGATCGCCAAATTGCCGAGCAGAATTTCGGTTTGCACGGTCCCGGGCAAATGCACCAGATGCACGGCGCGTCCGCGTGGGCGCGGTAATTCTGTTTCGCCGAGCGTCGGAGCCGGACCTGCTTTCCACGCGCCGAAGGTTTTCTCGACAAGCGCCATCATGCTGTCGCTCGAGAAATCGCCGACAGCAATCAGCAGCGCGTTCGACGGCACATAATTCTCGCGATAAAAGTCCGCGAGCGAATCGCGCTGGTACGCTTCGACCTGTGCTTCAGTGGGCGCGACGATTGCATATGGATGCTCGCCGAAGAGCACGCGACGAAAACGTTCACTGGCGAGAAATCCCGGCGTGGTGCGTTCGATGCGCAATTCTTCGAGGCGCTGTCGGCGCTCGCGCTCGAATTCGTCCGCGGGAAACGCAGCATTGCGCGCGAGATCGTCAACCATTGCGAGCAATTTGCCGGCGAACTCCGAGAGTCCGGAAATGGCGATCGCGCTCGTATCCGCGCCAGCCATTGTGCCGAGACTCGCGCCCATGCGCCGCAGATCTTCTTCAATTTGGCGGCTGGTGCGCGAATGCGTGCCCGTGCGAATCACGCGCGAAGTAAGTTCCGCAAGATCGGGCGACTTGCGCGACGCGAGCGCGTTGCCAGAACGGAAAAATAATTCGACGCCGACTTTCGGGAATGTGTGTTGCTCGGCGAGCACCACTTGCATGCCATTCGCGAGCGTGCGAACAGTCCGGCGCGGCCATGCGACGGGCCGTTCGGGTCCGACGGCTGGAGCCGTGACGGGAATTGCGGTTTGCGAAGTCGCGCTCGTCATTGTTGAACTCCTTGCTGGACTCCTTCGTGCATACCGGCCGGCGCGGCTTGCACGATTGGTTTCCGGAAAACGATTGAGCGATTCGCGGGCAGCAGATATTTTCGCGCTGTCGCTTGAATTTCCGTCGGCGTGACGGAAAGAAAATTATCGAGAACCGTATTTACGCGCTGGGGATCGTTGTCGAACAAAGTGAAACACGCGAGCGCGTGCATCAGGCCGAATCGCGGAACACCAGCGCCTCCGGATTCGAGCATGGAAAAATAATCCGCGCGGCATTTTACTTTGATTTGTTCCAACTCATCGGCGTCGAGGGTTTTATCGCGAACTTCCGCGATCACTTCATCGAATGCGGCGATGGTCGCCTCCGGCGAATATTCCGGCTTGTGATAAATCGTCGTAGTGCCAAGCGTTGGCCCGTTGTATTCGAACGCGTCGGGAAAACCCATGCCACCTTCGGCGGCGATGGCGATTTGCTTTTCCAAAACGAGGTTGCGATGAATGCGTCCCGCGCGGCCTCCATGAAGCACGCGATCCAAAAGCGCGGAAGCGTACCAATCGCGTTCGTGGCGCTGCGGCATGTTGTAGCCGATGGCGAGCGCGGGAAGCTGGCCGAATTTTTCCTCGACTTCGCCGCGCCGCTCCTCCAACTGCCGAGGCTCGGTTGTATCCGCAGAAGGCACGGCAGGGTGCGGCGGAATGCCTTCGAAATATTTGCGAGCGAGCTCGAAACTTTCTTTTGGTTCCACGTCGCCGACGATCAGCAGGACAGCATTATTGGGGGCGTAATAAGTATGGAAAAAAGTGCGGACGTCCTGGAGCGTGGCCGCATCGAGATCGGCAAAATCGCCGTAGAAATTATGCGCGTTGGGCCAATTGCGGTAAGCGACGGGCGGAAGGTCGAGCCACGGAAAACCGCCATAGGGCTGATTGAGCACGTTGACGCGGACTTCTTCCTTTACGACATCGCGCTGGTTGCGCAGATTCTCGTCGTCGACTTTGAGCGCGCGCATGCGATCCGCTTCGAGCCACAGGACGCGCTCGAGCGCATTCGACGGCACGACTTCAAAATAATTCGTGATGTCGTAATTCGTGGTGCCGTTCAAAACGCCGCCGGAGGAATTGATCAGACGGATGTGTTCCATTTTGCCGGCGTGCTCGGAGCCTTGAAACATCATGTGCTCGAAGAGATGTGCGAAGCCGCTGCGGCCGCGCGGCTCGAGGCGAAATCCAATTTGATAATAAACGCCGACGGTGGCGATGGGCGCGGAATGGTCGGGTGAGACGACGACGCGCAGACCGTTTGAGAGGGTTTCGGTTTCCACGGGAATTTGCAGTTTCGACAAAGTTCCTCCTGATGATTAGAGCTAACAATTGCCACCCAGTTTCATACCAAGTTGCACACGATACAAGCATTCGGTAATGGGTCAGTTGGAATTTTAACTCTTTGTGTCACGATCAAGAAAATTCAAACTGACCCACCACCAAGCATTCCTTAAGAGCAACGGGTCAGGAAAATTCATCGGCCACAATGCGGCCTACTTCCGCGAGGGCAGCGCACCGATCCGCGTAGGAAGCGCTGGAGCCAACGAAATATGCGGTGATGAGAATGGGCGCTAGACTGGGCGGCCAACAAATCGCGATGTCGTTGGTTGCACCGTTCTTACCTGAACCAGTTTTGTCCCCGACGCGCCAGGCAGAAGGCAAACCAGCGCGAAGCGAAGTCAGACCGGTCGTGTCCGCGATCATCCAGGCTTCGAGCTGTTTTCGCGATTCAGAAGAGAGCGTTCGCTGTTCGATCAGAATCTCTTTCATGTCAGCCAGCATGGCGGACGGAGTTGTGGTGTCGCGAAGATCTCCCGGCGTCGCGGCGTTTAGTGTGGGTTCGTTGCGATCGAGACGAGTAACGGAGTCTCCGAGGGTGCGCGTGTAATGCGTAACAGCGGCCGGGCCGCCAAGAACGCCGAGGAGAAGATTGGCAGCGGTGTTGTCACTGTACTCGATGGCCGCGGCACAGAGCGCCGAGATCGTCATGGCACCCTCCTGCACGTGGGCTTTGGTGATTGGAGCGTAGTCGAGTAGATCAGCTTTTGTGTAGTGAATGAAACGGCCGAGTTTTTCCTGATTCGCATCGACGCGAGACAAGATGGCGGAAACGAGCAGAAACTTGAATGTGCTGCACATAGGAAAATGTTCGCCGGCGCGATGGTCGATACGCTTGCCCGCTTGAGTATCCAGAGCGGCAACTCCGAGGCGGCCGCCGTGGCGGGCTTCGATAGCGGCGAGTTGGTCGGCGGTTTGTGCGCCCGCTTTCTGAAATTTGCTTCGCGACAAGCGCAGAACTGGAATGATGGCACCGACGCTGAGCATGAAAGAACGACGAGTTAGTTCAAAGGGCAATCAACGCTCCTTTGCGCTCCGTTTTGTAAAGACACATTAGCTCTTTTTCGTTGAACTCTTTGGCAACACGCGATCGAGCTGCTTGAGCTTCCGTTCGGGATGCGCATCAAGGACGCGCGCGGAAAGTCGTGCGAGCGCCGCGTACGATTGTGAAAATTCCTCCGGCCATTCCGCCAGCGCAGCACGATGCCGCGCGACGGTGGAGAAATCGCCGCGCGCCACCGGACCCGTCCAGGCCTTGCGCGCGCCGAAGCGTTCATAATTCGCGAGCGTTTGCCGAATCAACGGCAAGAGAACGGCCCGCGCGCGGCGCCGCGAAAAACCGATGCGCACCAAAATGCGCGTGGCGGTTTCGACGAGCGTGAGAAAATACGGCGCCGCGAACGTTCCCGCCGCGTGGTACGCGGGCTTGGCCGCGCGACGAAGCGCCACAGGGGCGCCACCCAGTGTTCGCGCAATGCGCCGGGCTTCCTGCCGCGCGCGTCCATGACCTTGAATCACGAAAGCGACTCCTTCGAGCAACGGAACGCCGCGGCCGCTGAATGTTTGCAACGGATGCATCGCGCCAGTCGCCGCGCCGAGATGAGCGAGAGGTTTGAGCGCGCGATCATCGAGTGCGCCGCTGGTATGCAGTACAACTTTGCCTCGCCATTCTTCGCCGCCCGCGCGGGCGAGCTTGACGGCCACGTCGCGAATGCAATCGTCCGGCGTGGCGATCAAGATCACGCCGGCATCGAGCACGCGACGCGTGAGAACTCCGTGCGGATGCCCTCCGCCAATCGCGCGCACAGCCGAACGCGCGGTGGCCGCGGAGCGCGTGACGACCGCGCCAATGTTCCAGCCGTGCGCACGCAGGCTGCGCGCGAGCGCGCGTCCGACGCGTCCAGCGCCGACGATCGCAATCGTGGTCGTCGTTGTCCTGCTCACCCGCAGTAGCTCACTGGGCTGTGCTCACCGGCATTCTTTAGCAATCAACTGGCAATCATCCAGCAGTCATCGCGCATGATAGGATAGCGTGTTCGTTTAATCCGCGCTTCGGAAAACACTATCATTGCACATCTTCGGCATAATCTTCTTCAGCGGCCTGGCGGTTTTTTGGATTTTGACGGCGATCCTCAGCTATCGGGGAATGGCGCGTATTCCTGTGCTGACCCAGGTGACGCCCTTCGACGGAACGAGTTTTCCGCGCGTTTCGATTTTGTTTGCGGCGCGCGATGAAGCTGTAAAACTGTCCGAGGCGCTGGCTTCGCTGCTGGCGCTCGATTATCCGAATTACGAAGTGATTGCCGTCGATGACCGCTCCGAAGACGCTACGCTCGAAATCTTAAATACTTTCGCGCAACGCGACACAAGATTGAAGGTGGTTCACATCTCCGATTTGCCGCAGGGATGGCTCGGAAAACCGCATGCACTTGAAATGGCGTATCGCGAATCGTCGGGCGAATGGCTAGTGTTCACCGACGCGGACGTGCAATTCGCGCCGGATTTATTACGGCGCTCGCTCGCGTTGATCAAGCAGGAGCGCTCTGACCATTTGACGCTGCTGGCGGGACTTGATTTGCGGGGATTTTGGGAGCCGACCGCCGTGGGATATTTGGGCGTGTGCTTTGCGTTGGGCGTGCGGCCGTGGCGCGTGAGCAATCCGAAATCGAAAGTGTATATGGGAGTCGGCGCGTTTCAAATGATTCGACGGTCGACATACGAAGCGATCGGGACGCATCGGCGGCTGGCAATGGAAGTGCTGGACGACATGAAGTTGGGAAAACTTGTAAAGCAGAACGGCTTTC
>DASRQP010000079.1:0-6435 GCA_035696585.1 Candidatus Acidiferrales bacterium
CCCAGCGGCGTTTTTCCTTCTGCGCGACGCTTGCGACTTGCCAGTCGGCATTATCGACAGCGCTGACGACTTCCTGCGCCTTCTCGGCATTGGGGACTTCGATTTCTTCGCCCTTATAGCGCCACAACTTCGCTTCAAACGCAGGCGGCTCTCCTGCCGCGATCATCGCGTGGATGGTCCAGTATTCCTTGGGAGTGAACGCGCGAATGTCGCGTTCGCGGTCGACGATTAACCGCAGTGCGACGGTTTGCACGCGGCCGGCGGAGAGGCCACGGCGTACTTTATCCCAAAGGAGCGGCGAAATCTTGTAGCCGACGAGGCGGTCGAGAACACGACGCGCCTGCTGCGCGTCCACCAGATTTGTATTCAGCGCGCCAGCATGGTCGAAAGCGGCCTTGATGGCCTTTGGCGTGATCTCGTGGAACATCACGCGGAAGATTTTCTTCCGGTCGACTTTGCTCTTCTTTTCCTTCTTTTTTTTGGGCGCGCCGTTCTTGCCGGCTTTGTCGCCGTTTTTCTCGGCGCCCTTCGCGCCATTTTCTTCGGGCTCGACGGCGATTTGCGTTCCGGTGAGGAAGTGCACGAGATGCGCGCCGATGGCTTCGCCTTCGCGGTCCGGGTCGGTGGCGACGTAGATTGCGTCAGCGTCCGCGCCCAGCTTCTTCAGCTCGTTCAGTATTTTCGATTTCCCGGGGATTACGGTGTACGTGGGCTCGAAATCGTCCTTAATGTCTATGCCGAGTTCCTTCTTCGGCAGATCCATCACGTGGCCGTAGGAGGCGCGGACGGTGTAATTGCGCCCGAGATATTTGTTGATCGTCTTGGCCTTGGCCGGCGATTCGACGATCACTAACGAACGTCCCATAATTCTCCGAGATTCCTTTCCCGCTTGAACCGTTACAACAATACTTTCAAGAATTGCTTTCCCGGCAGTTGCTGCACCAGGCCTTTCATCTCGAGCTCAAAGAGCGACGAGAGAACTTCGGAAGAGCTCAGCCCCGAATGCTCGACCAAGTCGTCGACGTGTCTGGAGCTGTCGACTTCGAGCATAGCGTAGAGCGCCTTCTCGCCAGGGCCCAAACTTTGCTCCACCAGCGATGCGCGAGCAGCGCCGTCCGTTGTCTCGACGGGCAGCAACTCGGCGCGAATGGGCGTCGGCAGCTCCTCAATCACGTCTTCCCAGCTTGCCACGAGCTTCGCGCCCTGCTTGATCAACTGATTCGGGCCGAAGGCGACGGGCTGCGTCACGTTCCCGGGCACCGCGAAAACTTCGCGGCTGGATTCCATTGCAAGCCGCGCGGTGATCAGGGACCCAGAGTACTGCGCTCCCTCGACTACCACAACTCCGCGCGCCATCCCCGCAATCAACCGATCGCGAAATCGGAAAATTCTGGGGCGCGGGAAACGCTCCCATGGGGAACTCAGATATAATCGCCCCTCGTTGCTCGATTTCCGCAAAAATCTTTCGGTTCTCCTTCGGATAGATAACATCCACGCCGCAGCCAAGAATGCCTATGGTGGCGCCCGTCGCCGAGCTGAGCGCTCCTTTGTCGGCACAATCGTCGATTCCGCGCGCCAGCCCGCTGACGATCGAGGCCACGATCGGCCAGATCTCGCGCCAACCGCTCTGCCATTTGATTCCCGTAAGGGGTGAGACGACGCGTCCCGACGATCGAGAGTGCGTGGCGATCGAGAAGATCCGCGTTTCCCTTCACATAGAGAAGCGGAGGGGGGTCGCAAATCTCGCGCAGGAGCTGCGGATCGTGTGGCTCATCCCAGGTGACCGGGCGGCATTTGGCCGCGTCGGCTTGCACCACTGCGCCGCACGATGCGCTCTCGCAATGTAATAGGGATCTATTGCCAGCCGTCGGCGCCGATGGGATCACCCGCAGGCGGCGGAGCCGGCAGCGTCAGATGCAACGTGGCAGGGTTCTTTTCGAAGCGATCGATTTCCTGCATGGCGAAGAAGAACTGCGCGCGACGGCCTTCGTCGGTGGCTGCTTTCGACTGCGCCGCGAGCCAAGTCTTGAGTTCATCGAGTTTGAGCGAAGCAATCGCGCGCGTTTGTGACGCGGCATGCTCATCGGCGGCGAGGGCCATTAAATGGTCGAGGACAGCGGAGTCGACCGTTTGCTGGATCGCTCCGTCGTACCCGGTCTGCGGCTGCGCCTTCCACGTGGCGGCGAGCAAGTCATCGAGCAGTTCCGTGAAACCGGGATAGCTCGCTTCGCGCGCGTGATATTCCACCATGCGTTCGTCGCGATTCGGCTCGAGGAGAAGGCTGGCAACGATTTCCGCGGCCGATTCGGCGGGCGCGAGGGAATCGAACGCCGGAGAAGTGCGGCGCGCGAAATTTTCATTCGAGCTTGAATATTCGGGCGGACGCGGCGGAATTATCTTCAACAACGATTCCGGAAGCGCGAGCACATGGGGCTGCAAAGTGTCGAGCACGGCGCGGATAGCTGCGCGCTGCTGCTCCGCGGGGACAATTTCCGGGTTCTTTTGCGCGCCGCCGCGAACGTTAAACGAATAGTCGAGGCCGCCAATGCTTTTTGCGACGGCTGCGACCTGGTAGCGGTGGTAGAGGTAAATCGGGACAAGCACATCTTCGAGCGTGGCCATCGGGGCGTTTTGCGGAATAGCGTCCTCGGAGAAACGCTTGAGCGCGGCGGCGCGCACGGCCATCACCTGCTTCAATCCGTCGAGGTCGTTGCTGCCGACGTCCCACAAATGCGTGACGGGACTTGCGGAGCCGAGCGGGCGTGCGTCTTCATCGGACAGGTAGAGCTGGCCTCGCGAAAAGGCATCGTCGAGAATCTTGTTGAGGGCCTGCTTCTCGTTTGTGCCGGACGCAAATTCGCGGTAGCCGTAATCAATGGCCACTTTATCCCAATCACCGATGCCGGCTGCGTAGGCGTTTGAGACATCCGGAACGCCATTGGCGCCGACGGTGACAAGCGGCGACGGATAATCCATCACCGAGCTGCGGTTGACGATGCTGGCGGCGAAATTGTGCATCAGGCCGAGCGTATGACCCGTCTCGTGCGCTGCGAGTTGACGAATGCGCGCCAGAGCCATTTCGTTGGCCCGATGCAGCGCCTCCGGATCGTTGCCAAAAGGATCGAGGAGGCCCTGCGCGATCAGGAAGACCTGGCGAATGCGCAACGCATCCAGATTTACGTGCCCGTTGATGATCTCGCCGGTGCGCGGATCGCTGATCGCGCTGCCGTAGGACCAACCGCGCGTCGCTCGCGGCACCCACTCGATCACGTTGTAGCGCACGTCCATGGGATCAACGCCTTCGGGAAGCAGTTTCACCTGGAACGCGTCTTTATATCCCGCCGCGGTGAAAGCCTGGTTCCACCAGCTGGCGCCCTCCATCAAAGCCGAGCGGATGGGTTCAGGCGCGGCGCGGTCTACGTAATAAACAATCGGCTTGACGGGTTCGCTTAGCGCGGCCGACGGATCTTTCTTTTCCAGGCGGTAGTGCACGATGAAGCGTTTGTGAATGGATTCGTCAACGGGCGTGGCAAAATCCATGTACTGGATGGCGAAAAATCCCGAGCGCGGATCGAATTCGCGCGGATGAAATCCTGGCGCAGGCGCCTGCACGAATGAAAAATGTTCGCGAACGGTGAGGCTTTGCGGGTCGGGCGTTACTTCCTGCACCCAGGGCCCCGGCTCTTCCGTGGTGAAAGTCAGGGTCGATTCCACGTCGGAATTTTCGGGGAAATTCTTGGTGCGCGGCAAATAGATGGCGCAGCGGGACGGATCCAGATGGAAGGCGCCCTGCTTTGTCGCCTTCAGTTTTTCTATAACGTTGTGGGCGTCGTGGAGAAAGAATGGCGTAGCGTCGACGAGCACGGCGTCGCCATTTTCCGCAGCCCCATC
Organism: Candidatus Acidiferrales bacterium; assembly: GCA_035696585.1. Taxonomy (GTDB): domain Bacteria; phylum Acidobacteriota; class Terriglobia; order Acidiferrales; family UBA7541; genus DAHUXN01. The sequence continues at coordinate 3,892 of DASRQP010000079.1, forward strand.
GAATCCCCAGAGGACAGATTGCGCGAATGCCTGCTTGACCGCTTCCTGCTGGGCGTCGTCGTCGGTTACAGCGCGGTAGCGCTCGTTTTCCGCGACCAGCAGCACGCGAGGTCCGCTGCGCTCGAAACGCACGACTTGCGTTTCGCCCGGTTGGCCGCGATCGAGGCCGATGTCGTTTGAGCCGACGCCGTTTGGCAGCGATTCGACGTAGAGGAATTCCGTATCCCACTTGTCAATTTGCAGCCAGATTTTCCCTTCGCGCGCATCCCAGTAATAGGTGAAAAAGCCCGGGAGCTTTTGCATGCCCGAGACTTTCTGGTCGATGCTGGGCAGCTGCTTTGCCTCATCGTTTGTTTTCGTATTTTGGGCAACGGTGGGCGATACCGCGACCATAAAGAATAACGAGCCAAAAATCAGGGCGCGCTTCATGAATTTTCCTCCGTGATAACAGGGTGATCGCTCGTGTTTATATCAGAATCAGCGCCGGCGGGATGGGACTTTTCTCGCAGGGCGTCTTCGTGACGTTTTTAAGGTAGCGAAAGATGCTTTCAGGTATAGTTTCGCGCCAGCAGCCAGCCAAATTGTTCGAGGTGTAAAGCCTCGGCTTTTCAAGACGGACGGAGGTACTCCTCGCATGCCGAACTCAGAGGTGCATCGGACCAAGCTCTCGATTGTGACCTACGTGGTTCTGACGTTTGCGTTCAGCTGCGTCTCTTACGAGGTGATTATCCGGCATGGTTCGTTGAGCGCGCACGGAGGACTCTTCGTTTACACGCTAATGTGGTCACCGGGCGTCGCGGGTTTGCTGACCCGGCTCATTTTTCAAGGCAACTTGCGCGGCCACGGCTGGGGCTGGGGCAAGACGAAATATCAAGTCGCGAGCTACTGGATCCCTCTGGCGTATGCGGCGGTGGTTTATGTGCCGCTGTGGCTCGCGGGCTTTGGTAATTTTCACGCGCCGGCCGTCGCGCAATATTCGGAGGCCATGGCGCGGACAGGACTTCCTTCGTGGACCGGTGTCGCTGCTTATTTTCTTATGCTCGCGACGTGGGGAATGTTCTTCTCCTGCACGCGGGCGCTCGGCGAGGAGCTTGGTTGGCGCGGCTTCCTGGTCCCGCAATTGGCAAAGGTCATGTCCTTCCGGGGCGTCGCGCTGACCAGCGGAGTCATCTGGTCGCTATGGCATTACCCCATCATCTTGTTCTCGACTTACCGGGGCGCGGGCCCGCGATGGTATTCACTGCTGTGCTTCACGGTGATGGTGATCGGAATCAGCTTTCTGTTCGCCTGGATGCGCCTGAAAACCGGCAGCGTCTGGACCGGCATGCTGCTCCATGCGAGCCATAATATTTTCATTCAGGGATTCTTTGATCCTTTGACGCGGCCGGCGCTTGCGACGAAATATTTGATCGGCGAATTTGGCGCGGGTCTGGCCATCGCCGCCATCGTCATCGCCGTGGTTTTCGACGAGAAGCGCGGGCAATTGCCTGCGCTGCGCGAAACGGAGCCAACGGTCCCGCCCGTTCGCGCGGCACAGCCCGGCATTTCGTAAGATCGCTCGCGCCTGACTGAGAAATGGTGGAACCCAAGGCCAGATATGGCCGACTCTAAAGCGGACATCTATCCGGACGTAAAATAGATTGCAGTTAGTCCATAGATATGATATATAGTACTTTGATATGACTAACAAAGCGGCCATTAAAGAGGACTTTTGTGCGGCAGAGGATCGGGGCGAACCCGTATCGATGATGGGGCCTCTGATGATCGGTGGAGGTTCCCGTCATCGCGGAGCGCTGACGGACTTGGCGCTCGACCTAGCGCAGAAGGCCAGCGGATTTCGCCGGAGCCTGCCCAAGAGTCTGCTCGTTTCTCTTGCCGATCTCGTGCGGGCGATGAACTGCTACTACAGCAATCTGATTGAAGGGCACGAGACACACCCTGTCGATATCGAGCGCGCCCTCAAGAACGACTACAGCAACGATGCCCGCAAGCGCGACCTGCAGCTCGAGGCGAAAGCTCATATCACTGTGCAGAAGTGGATCGACGACGGCGGGCTGGCGGGACGCGCGCTCACGACCGAGGGCATTCGCGAAATTCACCGCCGATTCTGCGAGGAACTGCCCGATGACCTGCTGTGGGTAGAGGACGCCGCGACGAAGAAGCGGGTCCGCGTCGTGCCTGGCGAACTGCGAAGCAACGACGTGGCGGTCGGTGGTCATATCGCCGTCAGCCCCGGCGCCGTGCCGCGTTTTCTGAGGCGTTTCGAGGAAGTGTACGCCGCCGTTAATAAGACAGAGTCAATCGTGGGCGCGGCAGCCGCGCATCACCGCTTGGTGTGGATTCACCCGTTTGTCGACGGCAATGGCCGCGTCGCGCGGCTGATGTCGCATGCGATGCTCCTCAATGCGCTCGACACCGGCGGCGTCTGGTCGGTGGCACGCGGACTTGCGCGCAAAGTCGACGATTACAAAAGACACCTTGCCGCCTGCGACGCAACGCGCCGCAACGATCTTGACGGCCGGGGCAATCTCAGCGAGGAGGCGC
>DASRQP010000080.1:0-2635 GCA_035696585.1 Candidatus Acidiferrales bacterium
GTCCGCAGCCGATGCCGCGTTTCGGATCCGTCCACGACGAATACGAGTCGCGCGTGCCGCACGCGACTTGCTCGTTGATGACGGCGCGCATTTCACTTTCATCGATGTCCGCGCGCGCGATTCGGCCTTCGGGCCGCGGCAGCAGCTTCGGCGACGGCGCGCCGCCCGGAGGCTCCGCGGGATCCTGCGCGTGCAGCGTCGCGCAAAAAAATAAAACGCCGAAAAGCATCGCGGCAAAATAAATTGCGGAGAAACGCCGCCATCCAAACGAACCGGCAAATGTGCTCACGTTCGCAACCTCATCACGGAATTTTTGCGCTGCGACGCCAGAAAATTCACGCCGCGCGCATGGAGTCTATGACGTGCGCGAGTGCGCCGCAAGTTTCTTTCGATTGCCAAGCGGAACTGTCCAATGGAGCGGTTTTCGTTCGTGCGAAGAACTATCGAGGCGCAAAAACGCGGGAGAAGCGTACCCGGTCTGGGTTCGCCAGACCGGCCGCCAAGTGCAAAATTTCCGCGCGACGAAACTTAATCCGAAGAAGTGACCGCGGTCTTTGTTGCGCTGCTGCCGCTGCTGGCGGCGGTACGCGAATACGACTTGTCGAGAGCGCCCGAGCCGGAAGCATCGCCGGTCTTGTCGATCTCGATCGAGCCTTTGAAGTACGCGCCGTCCTCGATCATGATGCGCGCGGTCGTCAAATCGCCGACCACCGAGCCATCCTTTTTAATTTCGATGCGGTCGCGCGCCCGCAAATTGCCCTTGACGTTGCCGTAGACGACTACTTCGCGGGCAATAATGTCGGCGGTGACTTTTGCGCTTGCGCCGACGGTCAGCTTGCGGTCTTCCAGCTGAATGAGTCCTTCGACGCTGCCGTCAACGTTCAAATCTTCGTTGCCGGTGATTTCGCCCTTCAAGTGCAAACTCGCGCCCAGCCGCGCCGCAGCGCCGCTCGACGGTGTTGACGGATACATCGGCTCGTTAGCCATTTGCTTTGCCTCCCAGTTTTGCGGTTCTGTTTTCGCCGGAGTCGCTGCCCATTTGTCCGGCACTGCTGATTTTGCTTGCTCGCCTGGGCGCGCGGGCTCGCCAGGACGGGCTTGCTCGCTTGCACGAGACGGTTGCGCCTTCTTATCGTTGTTACCCCACATATGGCCCTCCTCGGGTTCCCAAGGCGTACACGAACACCACGAAGCGTGTTTCAGGCTGAGGGACTCTGAATCTAGTCTCTGCTCCACAGCGGCGCAACAAAAAATTTCGCGCAAAGTGTCCCGCCAAGCACCCGGCCAAAGGGCCAGTCAGACCGGCAGTCGTCGCCTCGTAGCGACGCTTCAGCGAGATGCTAGCGCGGTTGTCATTCCGAGGAGCCACGCGACGAGGAATCTGCTTTTCGCTGCCTACGTGCGCATGCGCGGCATTGCTTGCCCTGTTTGCCTAGGCGAAGGCAGGTGCGGGATGCAGTGACGAAAGCGGAGAGACCTTGACGAGCCTGACCCGCGCGCATGAGACGGCAATTTGCTCGGCGATGGAAAGGCATTCGTGCGCGGGCAGGACAGGATGTTGCACTCGATCGGGGAATTCATCGTAGGTTCGACCGTCCAGCTTTCTGCCGGCGACGGATTTTCGCACGCCGCCCCATTGCTTGAAGAAGAACGCGACGCCGCTCTTGCGGCATTGGTTCCTCATGGAAACAACCCATTCTTTTTTCATGGGCCGGGCGCCGGCACCGCTCTCGCCGCCGACGATCACCCAATCGATTCCGGTAAGGTTCACTTGACCGAGATCTTCCAGCAAAGGTTCGACCGAAAGGAATCGGACGGCCGCATTCGTTTTTCGGAGATGTTCAATGCGCGGAAGACCATACGTCTTGTTCTCCGCGCTGACTCCCCACCAGATGTGAGGCTGTTTCGCTGCGAAGCTCAAGGTTGAGTTCAATAGCTTTTGGATTCGCGCGGAGCGTTTCGTAAGAACTTGATAGGTGTGCCAATTCGCAGCGACCATCACCTTCGCGACGGCCCAGATATATTCGTCGGGCACGGCGTCATGAAAGAGATCGCTCATGGAGTTGACGAAAATCATTTTGGGAACGCGCCAGCGGAGCGGCTCCGCGAGCTTTTCGGGCACGAGTCGCAGGTCGAAGCCCTGCTCGTAGGGATGGCCCTTGACGCCGCGAAAACGCTCGGCAAACGTCTCGGCGTAGCAATGCTTGCAGCCAGGGCTGATCTTCGTGCAGCCCCGCACCGGGTTCCAGGTTGCGTCGGTCCATTCAATGGCGGAATCGAGCGACATCAGGTTGCTCCTCGCATTTCGTATTTCTTGAAAATGTCGAGCACTATATGCTCCGCCGTATCCTTCTGTGATGCGAAAAAGAGATAATAGACTATCGCACCCACGGAATTCCTCATGGGAATTGGCCGAGGAACTCTTGCAAATCCCGCGACTTCCTTCAGTCTAGTGCGAAATGCCTGGGCCACAACTTCATTTGTTTCCTTCTCAGGATATGCGAATAGATTTCCCGTAGTCCGATATGCTATGTCCCGCCAGGAGGCATCGCCCCAGAACGCTGTCATTCGAGCGACTTGGGCGGGGTCGACTCCTTCCGGGTCGCGCCAGAGAACGTTTCGATTGATATCCGCT
>DASRQP010000081.1:0-17705 GCA_035696585.1 Candidatus Acidiferrales bacterium
ACACCTTTCGGCATGCTTAGCGTCACGACTCACGGTGGGCCTTCTGATCATTTTCGACTGTCCCGTTGGGGACTATTTTCCTAAGAGTAAACAGTCTCCCGAAGAAAACGAACGGAGGATGCGCGGCTCGCTTAACACCGCTCGCAGCAACGTCCATTCGGTGTTACCCAGGTCTTCCCGCTAGCACATGAGCTCAAAATGCGTGGACTTGTGCTTGTACGCGGGTCGCGGAATGGGGAATGCGCATTTTCTACTGAACCGCTATGCATGAGTGCACAACAGCCGCCAATCCGGCGAGATCCTGGAAGTAATTGTGCACACAACAGTTAAGTCCAAAGAGCGTGTCGGAAAGCAGCCACTTATTCCCGTTTCGAACTCGGCGCGTCCGGTATGGGAATTTGTTAATAGATTTACACATCCCTTACGTGCTGGCTTGCGTCTGCTTGCACCCGCCGAATACCTGCGATATAAGCTGGCTTACAATCCGCTCGGGAGGTTCGCAATGGCGTCGCTTTCCGAATACATGGCTCGCTACGATCATGAGCACGCCATCTGGAACAAGGTCTGCCACGGCGTTGGAATCCCGCTGGTGATTACCGGCATGGTGTTGTCAGTTATGCTCCACTGGCAGATAGGACTGGCGCTGTTCATCCTGGGCTGGATTTTTCTCTTCGGCGGGCACCGCATTGAGGGCAACAAGCCGGCCTTTTTTCAGGGCGTGATTTATTTTCTGGTAGGGCCACTCTGGATCGCGAAAGAAATCAAGGATGCGATTTTCGGGGGCGCGAAAGGCTCGCCGGGCACACACTGATTCGCGGAAGTCGTACAGAAACGGCCTGCCCTACACAAACCCACTCATGAGAATGACCCTGTAGAAGTTACCCTTTTCGCGTCACCTGTACCTCGCAGGCCTATGTTTGGATACCCCAAATGGTATGTTAGGAAACTGCCTCCGAGGAGAAGTGTGTGACCGAGTCGATGGCGTCAAACGACGCAGATATTCAGAAGCGTCGAAGCACGCGAATTGCGCAGGCCATCCCCGTAACGGTGGTCGGCGTGGATGCGCTCGGGCAGGCATTCAAGGAGCGCACTTCGACCGTATCGGTCAACTGCCACGGCTGTAAGTACCAATCGAGACACTACGTTCCAAAGAACTCGCAGATAACGATTGAAATCCCGCGCGCCGAATCGGACGCGCCACCACGAGTCGTGGAAGCGATTGTCGCCTGGGTGCAGCGCCCGCGCACCGTGCGCGAACTCTTCCAGATCGGCGTTCAGTTTACGGTGCCCGGGAATGCCTGGGGCATTGCTTTCCCGCCGGCCGATTGGTTCCCGCTTCCCGAGGAAAAAAATCTCTCCATTGAAATTCCTGTTCCGCCGGCGAAGTCGGCAAAGGAGCCCTCAAGCCACGCTGCGCGCCCTGCACCCGAAGCGCCGGTAATCGAGATGGAGTCGCGTGCAAATGCGTCGAACGTGCCTGCGGAAGATAACGTACGAGTGCTGCCCGGGCCGGCGCAAGCTGAAGACACGATGTCGGTGGCACGCCAGATGGCGCGGCTGCTCGCAGAAGCGAAGCAGCACTTGCGGCGCACAATGCAAAGCGACGCGGCAGGGGCGGTTGCGCAGGAAGTTCGCACCGCGCGAGAGCAAGTAGAAGCGCACGTTCGCACCGCCGTAAACGACGCCGTCGAGCAGTCAGTAACAAAAGCCACGGAGACCTCCGTGCAAGCGACGGTTCAGAGCGCGGTTCAGACCGCCGTCCAGGGATCGTTACAGCAGCTTGTGGAGAAAGCGACGCAGCAGGTGGTGCAAAACGCGCTCGCCGCATTCGAACAGGCGCAAAAGTCATCGACTCCGAAGCCGGAAGAATTGGATGCACAAGTGCGCGCCGCGGTCGAGCGCGTGGTGGAGAAGTCCGCGGCGAAGCTGGCCGAACAAACGATACAGCAAAGCGTGCAGCAAACCGTGGAACAAGCTGTAAAGCAATCGGTGCAGCACGCAGTCGAAAAAGCCACAGCCAATTTGCCGATCACCGGCGCGTCCGCGACGGTCATCGCGCCCACCGAAGACGTTCTTCGACAATTGGATGAGGCGGGACAGGCGCGGTTGGCGGCATGGCGCAAAGAAATTGAAGACGCCGCAAGCAAGCTCCAGTCGCAATCGCGCGAGAATTTGAGCGCCGAATCCGCAGCGGCCACGCGGAAGTGGCGTGAACAATTCGATCAGGCTCTCACGGGCGCGTCGGCGCAAATGAGCGAGCAGTTAAATCAGATTTCGCAGGCTGCTACGGCGCGAGCCGAGGAGGAAATCTCCGCGAGAAGCGCATCATTGCAGGGCCTGCTCGACGAAGCGGCATCCGAAGCGCAGAAAAATCTCGAGACGCTGTGCTCCGGACTCGAAAAGGAGCGCACGCGCGCCGAGGCCGTGATCGGCAAAGCGGACGAGGCCGTGCAGCGCGCCGAAGAAACGTCCGCGAAGATGGAAGCGATGTCGCGCGCGGCTTACGACGAAGCACAAAAGCATCTCGATGGATTGCTGGAGTCGCAGACGGCCGAGCTGAACCGTCGCGTCGACGATGTGATTCAGAAGAAGGCTGGCGAACTCGAAGGGCCCATCAATGACGTGGCTGACAGCGCGCTGAAGCGACTGGCTCAACAAGTGGAAGAGCAGCTCGCGCCACAATACGAACGCGCGCGTCAGTCGAGCGAGCAGCTTGCGAACGCGAACCAGCACGCCCAGGATGCTCTCCATCAGTTCCGCACGCAAATGCATGAAGTTTCCGAACAGGCGCTGACGGCCTCGCTCGAGCGCATGCGCCAGCAAAGCACCGAATTGCCGGCTGAATTTGAGCAGACTTGCCGCGCCGCGCTGACTCGAGTGGAAGAAGAACTCGAAACCAAGACCACGGACGCAACGCATTCTACGTTCGAGGCGCTCTATAAAGCAGCCGAGTGGTATCAGAAAAAAGCCCAAACCAGCATGCAGGCTACGCTCGAGAAGATGATGGACCAGTCCACCGGCGGAATGCGCGAGCGCGCGGCCGAAGTTTCGCGCATGTTCGGCGCGGAGCTCGACCATTACAGCCGCAGCTACGTGGACCACGCCCAAGGCCTGATTGAAGAGGACGCCAAGGAAATCAAGGAGCGCACCCGCGAGCAGCTGGAAGTGACGGCAAAAACAGTCGCGGCGAGCGCGACGGATGAGCTTCGCCGCATCACAAGCGAGAGTTTGGTGCAGTTCGAGGAAGCAGCGAAAGTTTCCGCCGAACAAACGCAGGCAGGCATGAAGCAGGGCGCGGACAAAGCATTGGGCGAGTTCGATGCGCATCTCGAAGAAAGAATGGTGCAGGGCGCGACGCTGGCGCGGCGGCATCTGGAAGAACAGTTGAAGCCGCTCGTTGAAGCGTTCTATGCCAGACGCGAGGCGGAACAGGCCGCGTGGCTCGAGCAAATGAAGGGCTCCGTTGAGAAATCGATCGAGCAGTATAAGGAACGTCTCGAAAATACTTCGAACTCTTGGCTGCTCGCATCGGCCACGACGCTTGGCCAACACTCGAAAGCCGTGCTCGAAACTCTCTCCGGAGCTGCGGAGGAGCGCTTGCGCGATACTTGCTCCGATGTATTTGCAGGACTGGGCGAAACTCTGCGCCAGCGGCTTCTCGGGCTCTCTTCGGAAGTCGGCACAGGGAAAAAACCGCCAGAAAAGAAGTAACTGCCCGCTCCGTAGGCTCCGCAATTTCCCACATTTAAATCGTTGTCCTCATATCCGGTATAATGTTGCCCATGGCCAATCGCGCGTACGCGAGCATCTGGGTGCGGGATTTTTCCGCGGAAACGCTGCTCGACCGCTGGAAAGAATTCCTGCAGACAGTTCCCGTTTCCGCGGAACGTCCCGGCTTTAGTGAACTTGTCATTCGGGCGGTCGACACCGCGGAAACTCCAATCCTGGAGCAAGATTTGCGCTCGGGAGAATACGACGCACAAGTGCTCATCGACCTTGCCAGCGAACATGTCCACAGCGATTCCTCGTATGAAACACAGGCGTGGTGGGATTTGTGGATGTACGACGCGCGCGGCAATCGTTGGGAATTAAGGCCGGAACCTTTGGCAATTAATTGTTATGGCGACGAATTCGACGGCGGCCTTTCACAAGAGCAGGGACATTTTCTGGTGGATGCGGGCTTCGAGCACGTTTTTACTGGACATGCGGGCTTGCTCGGTTTTGCGGGTGCGCGGGAACGGCGTCTCGAGCATCCGAGCGAAGCGAACTTTGTCGCGCTGATGTCACAGCCCGAAAACTTGCGGACATATCAGGACAAAACGCGCGAGAACATCCGCAAGCTCTACAATTGGATGGAGCGAATCGAATCCGCGCTGCCGGTAGAGCGCTATCGACTATGGTCGGAAGGCGAAGAGAATTTTGAGGCGCGGATGGAGGAAATCCTCGCCGCGCGATAATGCGGCGCTTCCGTCAGGAGCGCCCACACGCTAGAATCACCTCGCTGCCCTTTCAACCGGCTGAGCCGATTGGGAGGGGTTGAATCATTGGTTGCGGCGCGCGAGTGGACGCGTGTCTGAAGACAAACGGCGTTCTAAACTCTTCGAGGAGAATGATGCGACGACTCTACCTGTTCGCGACATGTGGCGCATTCCTGTTCCTCGCATCCTGCGGCGGCAGCACGCATCCAATTTCACAAGACACCGCGAAGCCGGCTGCGCCCTCATATCCACCGGAAGTGGATCAAGTGACGCAGAAACTGTTCGGAACGGAAACGGAAGTAATCGCTTACGGTGATCTGGCGAAAAACGGTAAGCAGGAAGCGTTGGTGGTCAACCGCATCAAGAAACCACCGGATGGAATTGTTCCGGGGAATCTGTTGACGCGCGCGGGGATCATCGAGAATGAGGGCGGGAATTCGTGGAAGGAAGTGTTTCTCTGCGACGAGCATTTCAAGAATCCTGCCGGATTCCTGGGCGGCCAGCCGATCTCGCCGGTGAATGGCTGGCGACTGCAGTATGAGCAGGACGCCAAGAAGGGCCTGGTGATGTATTTTACACCGCTGCAAAAACCAGCAGGCGGCTACGTTGTGACTTACGGAGTGCGATGGAACCCGGAAGCGAAGCGTTACCAAATGCTGGATCGGAATTTCGATAAATTCATGGGCGAAGTGTCGACGCTCGAGCCCATCGACAACACATCCCAAAGATGAGCGCAGTGGCACAAAACGTTTCAGGAGTGAAAGCGTCGCAGCCAAAGTCGACCGCGTGGAGAGAACTGCGCCGGCTCGTTCCATACCTTGGGCCTTATAAGGGCGCGACTGTTTTCGGATTGCTTACGCTCCTCGTGATGGGTTTGATCGGCGCGCTGCCGCCTTTGATTGTCGGCGTAATAACGGACTGTCTGACCAAAGCGCCGGAACCGATGCCGAACCTGACCGCGTCGTCGCACGCGGGCGCCGTGACACTGTGGCACACGGTTCTGAAGCCGATTATCTTTTTCTATCAGCCCGGCAGCCGGCACACGTTGCTGATCCTCTGCCTGTTGTTGGTGGCCGCGGTGGTTGTGAAGGGCGTCTTTTCATTCGCGTCGCGCTGGATCCTGATTGGCATCTCGCGTGATATTGAGTTCGACTTGCGGAACAATCTGCTGGCGCGGCTGGTCCAATTGGAGCCCGAGTATTACGTGCGCAATCGCACGGGAGAATTGATGTCGCGTTGCACAAACGATTTGAGCGCTGTACGCATGGTTCTGGGGCCGGGAATCATGTATAGCGCAACTACGCTGGTGGGCATGGCCGTGGCCATTGCGGTGATGGTGAAAATATCCCCGCTGCTTACTCTGGAAGTTCTCTTCCCAGTTCCTTTTGTTTTTATCACCGTCAGATATTTCGGCACCGTGATTCACGAACTGCAGGCCAAGATCCAAGCGATGTTGGCAACACTCTCGGCCAAGGCACAGGAAAATCTGACCGGAATTCGCGTCGTGCGCGCGTATGGCCAGGAAACGGCGGAGGTGGAATCTTTCGACGACGCCAATCGGCAATATGTCGGCCAGAACATTCGCATGATTCGTGCCTGGAGCATGTTTTTCCCGGCGTTGCAATTGATCATCGGCTTCTCAATCGTCTTCGTGCTATGGGAAGGCAGCCGCATGGTCGTCCAGAATCGCATCTCATTGGGAGCGCTGACGGCGTTTTATACTTTTGTGGGCCAACTCGTGTTTCCTATGGTCGCACTGGGATTCGTGACGAATATTTTTCAACGCGGCGCGGCGTCCATGGGACGGTTGAATCACATACTCGACGCATCGCCGGCAATCAATGATTCCGCCGTGCGAGCGGACGCGCGTAACGCCACGAGCAACGCAATTCGCGGCGAAATCGAATTTCGCGATTTGACGTTCACCTATCCAACGATGCGCAGTGGCAACGGAGCAAAGCCTGCCGGACCTGCGGAATCCAGCAATGCGAATGAGCCGGTGCTGCGAAATATCAATTTGCGCATCCCTGCGGGATCGACGGTTGCGATTGTTGGTCCGACAGGCAGCGGCAAAACGACTTTGGCGGTGCTGATCGCGCGGCTCTGGGAAGCGCCGCCGGGAACACTGCTCATCGACGGTAAGCCGATTCGCGAGTGGCCGCTGGCCGAGCTACGGCGCGCCGTGGGTTTTGTGCCGCAGGATGCATTCCTGTTCAGCGAGACGATTCGCGAGAACATCGCGTTTGGCGTTGACGAAATTCGACCCGATGCCGTGGAGGAAGCAGCTCACGTCGCCAGCATCTCCGGCGACATTTCGGACTTCCCTGCCCGTTACGAAACGATTGTCGGAGAGCGCGGTATTACGCTTTCCGGCGGCCAAAAGCAGCGCACCACGCTCGCGCGTGCGTTGATTCGCGATCCGGAAATTCTGATTCTTGATGACGCGTTTGCCAGCGTCGATACGGATACCGAAGAAAAAATATTACAGGGCCTCGAAGACATCTTGCGCCAACGCACAACGATCTTGATTTCGCATCGCTGTTCCACAGTTCGTGACGCTGATCAAATCGTTGTGTTGCGCGACGGACAAATCATCGAAAAAGGCACCCACGAGGAATTGTTGGGAGTCGGCGGGTATTACGCCGAGCTGTATCAAAAACAATTGCTGGAAGAAGAGCTGGCCAGAGAATGAGCACGCATCACGAAGAAGAAAAACTGGGCCGCATCTACGATGCGCAACTAACCCGGCGGTTGCTGCAGTATCTGAAGCCGTACAAGTGGCGGGTGTTCCTTGCCTTGGGGCTCACCATTATCGTCACGCCGTTGCAACTCGTCGGCCCGCAGTTATTCCAGGAAGCGATCGATCGATACATCACGCCTGCGCTCGGCCACAGGATGTCGGTCGTGGCGGCGTTTCACGGCATTCTGTGGATATCGCTCGGATTGATGGCGGCGCTGGTCCTCAGTTTCGTATTTCAATATGGCCAAGTGCGAATCATGCAGTCCGTGGGCCAGCAGACCATGTACGATCTGCGCAAGGAGATTTTCGAACATCTGCAGCGCCTGCCGATGGGCTTTTTCGACCGCACGCCGGTCGGCCGCCTGGTGACGCGCGTGACCACGGACGTCGACGCGCTGAACGATTTGTTCGCTGCCGGCGTGGTCGCCATGGTCAACGATTTCTTCTTTCTGGTGGCCGCGGTCGCCTGGATGTTGAGTTTGAATTGGAAGCTTGCATTCGCCGCGTTTGCGGTGCTGCCGCTGATGTTCGGCGCCACATGGATTTTCCGCAATAGCGTTCGTGACGCCAACCGGCGAATCCGCACAGCCGTTGCGCGTATTAATTCGTTCTTGCAGGAACACATCAGCGGCATGGCGGTGATTCAGCTTTTCAATCGCGAGCGCAAAGCGCGCGAACAGTTCGCGGAACTGAATCGCGAGTACAATACCGCCTTCAAGAAGGCGATCCTCGCCTATGCATTTTTCTTTCCCGTGATTGAATTACTGTCCTCGTGCGCCTATGCGCTGATCTTCTGGTTCGGAGGATTGCACGTGTTGGTCGGTGCCGTCACCATCGGCGTGGTGGTGAAGTTCTACATGTATTCTCAGCGTTTCTTCACGCCCATTCAGGACCTAAGCGAGAAATTCAACATTTTGCAATCGGCGATGGCCGCTTCCGAGCGCATTTTCAAATTGCTTGACGAGCCGCTGACGGTGCAATCCGCCGCAAGTCCGGTGGCATTGAATGCGCCGCGGGGCGAAATTGAATTTCGCAACGTGTGGTTCGCCTACCGTGGTGGAGAGAACCCGAAAGAAGAAGATTGGGTGTTGCGCGACGTGTCGTTCCGCGTTGCGCCCGGGCAGAGCATCGCCATCGTCGGACATACCGGCGCGGGCAAGACCACTGTCATTCAATTGCTCTTGCGCTTCTACGACATTCAGCGCGGCGAAATCTTGCTCGACGGTGTGGATATTCGCGAACTCGACCTCCAGAATTTGCGGCGCCTGTTCGGAATTGTCTTGCAGGATCCGTTCCTTTTCAGCGGGACAATCGAATCGAATGTGCGCCTGGGAACCGCATCGATCACGCCCGCGATCGTGGAGCAATCATTGCGCGAAGTGGGCCTTGGCCCGTTCATCGATTCTCTGCCGCATGGAATGGCCACCGAAGTGACCGAACGCGGCGCCACGCTTTCCGTGGGACAGCGGCAACTCATCAGCTTCGCCCGCGCCCTGGCGCACAATCCGCAATTCTTAATTCTCGACGAAGCCACATCGAGCGTCGACACTCAGACCGAATCGCTGATCCGCGAGGCGCTCGACCGCTTGCTGGCCGGACGCACCGCGCTGGTGATTGCGCATCGACTCAGCACGATTCAACACGCTGACCGCATACTTGTGTTCCACAAGAGCAGATTGCGCGAAGAAGGCACGCACCAGGAGCTGCTGGCGCGCCGCGGAATTTATTACCGCCTCTATCAGCTCCAATACAAAGACCAGGAACTTCGCTTGCCAGTTTCTGGCGATGTACGCGCCGGCACACCTTTGCCGGCAAATGATTAGGCCGCGGCGCCGCCAGTGCTGAGACGCCGCGCAAAATGGATTTCTCTCCGGCCCGCGAACATTTTGCCTACCGCATGCCTTGAGTCCACTGCATGACAGCTCCGCCGGAAATTCTCATTTCCGCGGGCGAAGCCTCCGGCGATATGTATGCTGCGCAACTGGCGCGGGCACTGCAGGCGCGGACGGGCGCGCACCTTTTCGGCATGGGCGGCCCAAAGATGCGCGAAGCGGGCGTGGAAATTGTCGCGGACGCTTCAGAAATCGCCGTCGTGGGAATCACGGAAGTGTTGCACCGCCTGCCTGCTGTCTGGCGCGCGTGGCGTAAATTGGAACGCGAAGCGGTGCGCCGCAAACCGGCCCTCGCGATCACCGTGGATTCGCCCGGATTCAATTTTGGCTTGGCGCGGCGATTGAAAAAGCACGGCATCCGAATCGTTTATTTCATCACCCCCCAGATTTGGGCCTGGCGGCCGCGTCGCATGCGCTGGATTCAGCGTCGGTTCGAGCGCGTCCTCGTGATTTTTCCTTTCGAGGAAGAGATATATCGCAAAGCGGGCGTGCCGGTGAATTTCGTCGGACATCCTCTGGTCGATACAGTCCGCCCGCAAATGACGCGCGAGCAATTCGCCGGGCGATTTGGCCTGGATGCGAAGCGCCCAATCGTCGCACTATTGCCTGGAAGCCGCCCCAGCGAAATCCGGCGAAGCATGCCGATTATCGCGGATGCCTGCGCGCCGCTGCAGAAAAACGTTCCGGTGCAGTTTGCACTCGTGGTGGCCCCGGGCCTCAATGCGCATATTTTCGACTTGCACAGTCGACCCGACTTGCGCGTAACTCCCGTTACAGGTGCGGCTTACGATGCGCTCGCAGCGGCGGACTGCGCCGTCGTGTCAAGCGGAACGGCAACTGTTGAAGCCGCTCTGCTGGGCGCGCCCATGGTGGTCGTATATCGGCTTTCGGGAGTCACGGCGGCGATTGCGCGGCGCCTTGTGTCGACTCCTTTATTCGCTATGGTGAATCTAATTTCGGGTCGGCAAGTGGTGCCAGAACTGATCCAGGACAAATTCACAGCCGAAGCCTTGGAATGCGAGGTTCGCCGGTTGCTGGATTCGCCAGAGGCGCGCGCGCAACAGAAGCACGATCTTGCGGAAGTAAGGCTAAGACTGGGCCCTGGCGGCGCGATCGAGCGGGCCGCCGACGTCATCGCGGGAATGCTCTAATCTTTTTAAGAACAGGCAACTGGCAGCCTCGTTTTGGTACTCTAATGAGCGGACGATACATGACATTAAAGACAAGCACTGCCCGACACCATCGAGCTTTCCAGTTTACATTTCTACTCCTGCTGCTCGGCCTCAGCGCAACGGTGTTGAGCGCGCAGACGCAGCTTCCCAAATTCGATTTTCAGGCTGTGCATTACGACGTCAACGCGGCATTGCACCCGGCTGAACAGAATTTGACGGCCGAGGCAAAAATAGAACTCGTGGCCAAAACAGCCTCGCGAACCATCCTGCTTGAATTGCATCCTGATTTGCACGTGGACGCGGTGAAGCTCGCGACTGACGGCCGGAAACTTGAGTTCCAGCGCGACTCGTTCAACCCGCTCGACATCGAAGTGACGCTTCCCTCTATGGCGCAGACTGGAATGCACGTCACGCTGATTTTCGATTATTCGGGCGCGTTCGCGAATGACGACGACAGTCCGACGAAAGACGTCCGTTTCGCATGGATCGATAAGAACTCCGCGTACCTGCTGCTGCCCGCGCGCTGGTTTCCGCTGACCAATTATCCGTCGAACCGCTACACGGCCACGTTTCAAATCACCGTCCCCGACAGTTTTGCGGTCACCGGCACAGGGCAATCCTCCACGCCGAATTCGCTGCCCGCTGAAAAACCGGGAGAGTCTGGCCGCTCGGTATACACCTTCGATTGCAAGGACGCCGCGCCGGTGGGGACGTTTGTCGCGGGAAATTTGCAACTGGCGCCAGTGCAGGCGCAAGGCTTGAATATTTCCGTGTTCGCGCCGCCGGCGGCAAGCGCCACGGCTCCTCGTTACGGCGATGAGCTTGCCAACGTTCTGACCTATTACTCGAACGAATTCGGTCCATTGCCGTCGCCCAGTATCACGCTGGCGCAATTGCCGGATGGCACGGTAGACAGTTTCTCGGCTCCGGGATTGCTGCTGCTCAGCGCGCGCGACTGGGGCGCTACTGTAAATCAAAACGAACTCGCACACTTGTCGGCTCAGCAGTGGTGGGGCAATCAGGTGCTGCCCGCCTCGCCGGGAGACTCATGGGTCACCGACGGGTTGGCGCAATACGTGGCCGCAATGTACATCGAGCATTCGCAGGGCGAGCAAGGCTTTCGCCGCGAATTGACCAACTACGCCATCGGCTCGGTGATGTTCGAAGGCTCGACGCCCATCGCGCAAGCACAGGATTTGCAGCCCTACTCGCAGCAGTATCAGTCGATCGTTGTGGATAAGGGCGCCATGGTATTTCACATGTTGCGGACATCCATGGGCGACGCAGCTTTCAATTCAGTGCTCCACGACTTCTACGAGGCGCACGCGGAAAAGACGGCAAGCATCGAGGATTTCGAAAAAGCTGCGGAAGCTCATATGCCGCCGCGTAAGGCCGGCCAGCCGCATCTGAATCTGACTGCGTTTTTTTCTCAGTGGCTCAATTCCACAGGCATTCCGGAATTCAAGTTGGAGTACATCGTTTACCGAACACCGAAGGGTTTCAAAGTCGTTGGCAAAGTCACGCAGCCGCTCGAAACTTTCAACATGCCGACCGAAATCCGCGTGAATACGGAGGGAAACCCGGTCACGAAAACGGTGCAAGTGATCGGGACAAGCACTCCGTTTGAACTGGAAACTTTCGGAAGGCCGAAGCCCGATGGCATCTCCATCGATCCGGACAACGATATCCTGAAATCTAGTCCCCAGCTGCATGTGCGGGCGCTCATCGCGCGCGGCGAAGGCCTCGCGGCCCAGGGAAACTTCCAGGAGGCCATCCAGCAATATCAGGAAGCGCTGGCCCTGCAAGCCAACAATTCCCTGGCGGATTTTCGGATTGGCGAATCGTATTTCTATCAGAAAAATTATTCGGCGTCGGCGGATTCTTTCCGCAACGCGCTCGATGGCGATCTCGATTCCAGTTACAAGTGGGTCGAAGTCTGGAGCCACATTTATCTTGGAAAGATTTTTGACCTGACCGGCTCGCGTGAGCGCGCCATCAACGAATATCAGAAAGCCGAAGAGTTAAAGGACAACACAGGGGGCGCGCAACAGGAAGCCGAAAAGTATATGAGGTCACCGTACACCGCGGCCGGCACGCCCGCTACCACGAAGCCCGAAGACAAACCCGCGAAACCTTAGCAAAGCGGGGCAACGCGTTATGCCCCTTTGCTTGCCTTCTTTGTCTCTTTCCACACCTGCTCGAATACTTCGAGGGATCGTTTGTCGAACAGAACAAATTGCACTTGTTCGAGAGACGTCGCGCCTTGCAGATGCTTTTGCGCTTCGGCGAGCATGATTTCAGCGCATTCGCGCATCGGAAAACCGGCAATGCCGGTGCCGACGGCTGGAAACGCGATTGTCTTGAAGTTATTTTGCGCGGCAATGCAAAGCGCGTGAGCTGTGGAACCGCGCAATGCTCGTTCCGTTGTCGCGCCGCCGAGCTGCATGCTGGCGGCGTGAATCACGTGGCGCGCTTTCAACCGTCCGCCGGACGTGATGGCCGCGCCGCCCACAGGAATTGAACCGATGGCGTCGCATTCGCGCTGAATCTGCTCCCCACCCTTGCGACGAATCGCTCCCGCCACGCCGCCTCCGAGATGCAAATCGTTGTTCGCGGCGTTGACGATTGCGTCCACATCCACCTCGGTCAAGTCACCCTGCAGCAAAACGATCTTGTCCACAATTTCGCTCATAGCTGAACACCAAGAAACTCTACGCTTTCTGCTTTGCCGCCGCATCCTTGTACTCGAAAACGCCGCGACCCGATTTGCGTCCCAGTCGCCCAGCCTTCACATATTGTTCAATCAACGGGCACGGACGGTACTTGTCGCCCAGCGTCCGGTGCAAATGCTGAAGAATGCTCAATCGCACGTCGAGTCCCACCAGATCGACCAGCTCAAAAGGTCCCATCGGATGGTTGAGCCCGAGCTTCAACGCCTTGTCAATATCCGCGGCGCTGGCAATTCCCTCCTGCAACATGTAAAACGCTTCGTTGCCGATCATCGCATTGATGCGGCTGGTGACGAAGCCCGGCGACTCGCGCACCACCACAACTTCTTTCCCCATGCGGCGTCCCGCTTCGGCGCAGGCGCTGACAGTCGCTTCCGAAGTCTCCAAGCCGCGGACAATTTCCAGCAGCTTCATCTTCTGAACAGGATTAAAAAAATGCATGCCAATGCAATTCTCGGCGCGGAAAGTGATTGCAGCCATTTCCGTAATCGAAAGCGAGGACGTATTGCTGGCGAAAATCGCGCCCGGCTTGGCGAATTTGTCGAGAATCGTGAAAATCTCGAGCTTCACTTCCATCTCTTCGGGAACGGCCTCTATAACCAGATCTGCTTCACGGCAGGCGTCTTGCACTGAACCGGACGTGACGATGCGCGCAAGCGATTGCTGCTTCTGCTCCTCGGTGGCCTTGCCTCGCGCGATTCCTTCATCGAATGCGCGGCGAATATATTCGATGCCTTGCTCCTGCATCGATGGCGACACATCTTCGAGAATCGTTCGGTAGCCGGCGAGCGCGGAACAGTACGCAATGCCGCGTCCCATCGTCCCCGCGCCGATGATTGCCACAGTCTTGATTTCCATTCGTTCTCCTTCGGATGATTTTGGCGCGAAAAGTATGTGGCGTTATGCGCGCGGCGGAAACAGCCGGGCGGCGTTATCGTACAGAATCTTGCGCTGCGCCTCGGCCGAAATCGGCAGCGCGCGGAATTTTTCCATATTGCCGCGAATTCCGGGCACGCCAGGACCCGGCCAGTCAGTCCCCCAAAGAACCTTATCGGAGATTTCATCGATACGCGGAAAAGATTCCATCAGCCGGTGCGGCGGAATGCCCGAAATATCCATGTACATATTCGGATGACGGCGAACCAGGAAAAATGCCTCGTTCATCCACAGCGGCCGGCCGCCGTGCGCCAGAATGATAACGAGTTTCGGAAAGTCGATGGCAACGTCGTCGGCGAGCATCGGCTGAGCGTACACGTTGCGCGCGCCCGGGAAAATCGAAGTGCCTGTGTGGATCATCACCGGCATGCCGTGCGCTTGCGCTCGGTCATACATGCTCGCAAGTGGACCAAGCCCATCACGATACGCGTTTGGCGCAAAGAGTTGATGCGAGGGATGCACTTTTAGTCCGCGAATACCCAATTTCGCTAGCCGGTCGACTTCCGCTCCTGCATCGGGCACATATTTTGGGTGTACGGAACCGAAAGCAAGCAACCGCTTCGGATCGGCCGAGCAATATTTCGCGATCCAGTCATTCACTTCAGGCGGAAAACCAATCACGTCGGGACTCACGTAATTAATCAAGCCCGCGCGTTCGATTCCCGCTTCATCCAGAAATTGCAGGAACAGCTTTGGATCCGCGGAATATTTTTGCACTTCGGGATAGTCTTTGCGGCCTTTTTGAATCAACGCGAGAGCATGTGGCTTGAACATGTGCAAAGGCTGAATGTGAATATGAATGTCAATTACAGCGCCCAAATCTGGTGGCAAGCAATTCCTCCTTAAAATTTAGCCAAACAGCGGCGCGGTCTACGCGTTCCCGTGACCGTTTCTCCAGGTGTCTTCGAGCGCGCGTCGCGTAAACACGCGCACCATGTCACGACGATATACAGGCGTCGAGCCAGAAGTCGTCAGCGGCTTGCCCGTCTGAATTGCGGCGTGCGCGACGCGCTCCGCGAGTTCCAGCGACCACTTTCGGCCGACGAGCGATTCACCTGCTTGCGTCACCAACATCGGAGCCGGATTCACAGCGGAGAGAGCAACGCGCGCGTTTTTGCAAATACCGGCAGAATCGACCTCCATCGCAACGGCTACGCCCGCGAGCGGGTAGTCGATCGAGTCCCGCACGCGCAACTTGTGATACACGCCACGCCGCCCCGCCATGCGCGCGGGCACGTGAACGGCGGTGAGCAATTCGTTGCGCGCGAGGGCGATGCGATCCATGCCGTCATTCTTATAGAAATCGCGCAGGGCAACACGCCGCGTTCCCGAAGGACCAGCGATTTCCACTTGGGCGTCGAGCGTCAAAAACGCGGGCGCGGAGTCTCCCGACCATGCGGCCCAGCAAAATGTTCCCCCAGGCGCGACATGGCAAATATCGCCATCTTTCTTCAAGCAGCCGCCAAGAGACTGACGCCAGAAATGCGACTGGTTGTACCAGCGGCAACGCGTTTCCAGGCACAGGTTGCCGCCGACCGTCCCCATGTTGCGCTGCAGCGGACCGGCTACCGTTCCAATCGCACTCGCGAGGACGGCAAATTTGTCGTGCAGCCACGGTGTATCGAGAATATTGGTCAGCGTGGCTGTCGCGCCAATGCGCAAGCCATCGCGCGGCGAAAAATCTATCGTTGCCAATTCTCGCAGAGGTTTTACGTCGACTAACACGCGCGGGGTAAAAAGCCGCATCTGCAGATTCGGAATCACATCCGTGCCGCCCGCAACCACCATCGCGTCGGCGCCATGTTGATCCAGCATGCTGACAGCGTCGGCGACGGTGCGAGGTTGCAAAACTCTGAACGCAGGAAGCGTCATCGATAACTCCCCGCCACCGGCGGCTTCTTCGGCGCATTCGCTCCATTACCAACCGCCGATTTCTGTTTTTCGCGCAACGCATCGAGAATTTTATCTGGCGTGATGGGAATCGAGTTGATGCGCACGCCGACGGCATCGAAAATAGCGTTAGCAATCGCTGGTATCGTCGCGGCAAGCGAGCCTTCGCCGGCTTCTTTCGCACCAAACGGACCTTCGGGATCGATACTCTCGACGATGATCGACTCAATCTCCGGATTCTCTTTCGTCGCGGGAATGCGATATTCGAGCAGCGAAGGATTCATCAGGCGGCCATCTTTCCAAATCATGTCTTCTTGCAGCGCCTGACCAAATCCCATGTACACAGAGCCCTCGATCTGCCCTTCGACCGTCAGGGGATTCAGCGCTTTGCCGCAGTCGTGCGCTGCGACAATTTTATCGACGCGGACGTGGCCCGTCTCCGGATCAACGGTGACTTCCGCAACTTGCGCACTATAGCTGTACGCCGGTGAAGGACCCACGCCAGCGCCCTTGAATTTACCGCCGCGCGCCGTTTCGGGAGGCGCGTAAGTGCCGCGAGCCACCAACGCTCCGTGAAATTCGAGTGCGACGGCAACTGCTTCGTCGAACGAAAGACTCTTGCCCGCATCGCTCTTGTGTGAAATGCGCCCATTTGTCGTTTCGAAATCTTCCGCCGCGCAACCGAACTTCTTTGCCACCGCTGCAACGATTTGGTCGCACATATCCTTCGCCGCGTTCAGGCACGCGTTGCCGGCCATGAACGTAACGCGGCTCGAATAGCTGCCAAGGTCAATCGGCGTAAGCTCCGTGTCGGCCGCGACCAGCTTGATGCGATCCGCCGTGACGCCAAGAACCTCCGCGGCAATTTGTACCTGCATCGTGTCCGAACCCTGGCCGATCTCCGAAGCGCCGGTGTAAACGGTGACCGCCGCGTCGCGATCAATCTTGATGTGCACGGTCGTGTGCGGCATGTTCGAGCGGATGATGGGGTTCGCAGCGCCGCTGACGTAATGGCTGCACGCCATGCCCACGCCCTTGCCATAGGGTAGCTTGCCTTTCTTTTCCGCCCAACCCGAACGCTCAAAAACTCTCTCGATGCATTCCGGCAAGCCGTAGCTTGTGACACGAAGCGAATTTGCCGTAATGCACGGCGCCTTCAGCAGATTTCGTCTGCGGACTTCGAGCGGATCAAGTCCGGCCTGATGCGATAGCTGGTCGAGGATGGATTCAAAGGCGAAGCGCACGTTAACCGTACCGTGGCCGCGCATCGCGCCGCACGCAGGCTTATTCGTGAGCACGCGGAAGCCGTCGTATTGGACATTCGCGATGTCGTAAATCGCTCCGAGCAGCGCGCCCGAATAGAGCACCGTCACCGGACCGTACCCGCAGTACGCGCCGCCGTCTTGAATCACGCGCGCTTGCACCGCGGTTATTTTCCCCGCCCGCGTCATCCCGACTTTCAAATAAACGATCGTGATTGGCCGACCGCGATGCGCCAGGAAAACCTCCTCGCGCGTGTACGTGATCTTCACGGGCTTGCGCGATTTTTTCGCCAGCACGCACGCCGCAACTTCCAGGGGAATAATTTCGCTCTTGCCGCCAAAGCCGCCGCCGATCAGCGGCTTGATCACTCGAATCTGGCTCATCGGCATTTCGCAAACTGCTGCGATGGTGCGATGAAGGTAGAACGGCACTTGCGTGGAGGAATGAACCGTCAGGCGCTCATCCGGTTCCCACACCGCGAGCGTTGCGTGCGGCTCCATCGCGGCCTGATTGACTTCGCCCGCGTAATAACGCTCCTCCGCAACGAAATCCGCCTCACCCAAACCCTTCAGCGGATCGCCGAATACGTGATGATATTCCTTCTC
>DASRQP010000082.1:0-3842 GCA_035696585.1 Candidatus Acidiferrales bacterium
GGATGTGATTAATCCGTCGTCGGTGATGCTGAGCGGCGCGATGATGTTCGAATTTATTGGATGGAACGAGGTGGCGCGGCTGATCGAGTCCGGGATCGAACGCACGATTCAGCAGAAACGCGTGACCTACGATTTGGAACGCATGATGCCGGGCGCGACGAAGGTGAAAACGTCGGAATTTGCGTCGGCGATTATCGAGAATATGGCGGCGAGGGCAGTTGAAAGTCGATAGTCAATAGTTGACGGTCAAAAGTAAGAACTCACTGAATCGCGCTGCTGCGTAACAATTCGGTTTCACTCTCTAGACTTCAATTGGTAGCAGAAATAAGTCGGGCACGATGTTGCTTCGAAGTTTCTGAAAATCTTTAATTAAATAAGGAAGTTGCTTGTACTTTTAACTCTCGACTATCAACTATTAACTAATTTCAGGAGCGCATTGATGAGGAAAAAAGTGACGGTGGTGGGTGGAGGGTTCGTCGGTTCGACGACGGCGCAGCGGCTGGTGGATTCGGGACTGGCCGACGTGGTGCTGACGGACATTTTGGAAGGCGTGCCGACGGGCAAAGCGCTGGACATGCTGGAATCGGCGGCGATTTCCGGGTCGAGCATCAGCGCGACCGGGATTTCGACGGGCACGGGCGATTACAAAGCGACGGAGAACAGCGACATCGTGGTGATTACGGCGGGATTTCCGCGCAAAGCGGGAATGAGCCGCGACGATTTGTTGAAAGCGAATTACGACGTGATTAAGGGCGTGGTGGAACCGATCGTGAAACTTTCGCCCGAGGCAATTTTAATCACGGTGACAAATCCGCTGGATGTGATGACGCAGACGGCGTTCAAGATCAGCCGCTTCCCGAAGCAGCGCGTGATGGGGATGGCGGGCGTGCTTGATTCCGCGCGGATGGCGGCGTTCGTGTCGATGGAACTGAAAGTGTCGGTGGAAAATATTTCGTGCTTCGTGTTAGGCGGGCATGGCGACGACATGGTGCCGCTGCCCCGTTATTCGACGGTCGCGGGGATTCCGCTGCCAGATTTGTTGCCGAAAGAACGCGTCGACGCGATTGTGCAGCGCACGCGCAAGGGTGGTGGCGAGATTGTAAATTATTTGAAGACTGGGTCAGCGTATTACGCGCCGTCGGCGGCAGCGTTTGCGATGTGCGAGGCGATTTTGATGGACAAGAAGAAAATCATGCCGTGCGCGGCGTATCTCGAGGGCGAGTACGGAATCAAGGGCCTGTTCGTCGGCGTGCCGTGCAAGTTGGGCGCGCGCGGGATCGAGCAGATTATCGAAATCAAGCTGCTGCCGGAGGAACGCGCGGCACTGGAGAAGTCAGCGGCGTCGGTGCGGGAGCTGGTGAATATTTTGGGGCTGTAACATCGCATCGTTTGGCGGGGCTCGCACAAAACGGCAAGCTGCGAGCCCTAGCTTTTCCTCAGCGCGGATCCGGCACATTTCCCTCTGTAACCTTTCCGAGGTTGGCGCGTAACCTGTGTGGCAATCGAATGGTGAACATTGAGAGCCTGTACGAACGCTATGCGGGAGATGTCCGCCGATTTGCGCTGTATTTGTGCGGCGATGCGGTGATGGCGGATGAGATTACGGCGGACACGTTCACGCGCGTGTGGATGGTGCGCGACCGGATACGTCAGCCGACGGTGAAGAGTTATCTGTTTGCGGTTGCGCGAAACGCGCACACGGACTTGCTGCGTCGCGGGGCGAGGCATACCGAGCTCCACGAAAACATGCCCGACACACGGATCAGCGCGCAGACGCAGATGGAGCAAAGCGCGGAAGTGAGCGCCGTGCTGGCTGCGTTGCAGCAACTGCCGGAGATCGACCGCACGGTGCTGCTGATGCGCGCGCTCGACGAAATGCCGTACGAGGAAATCGCGGAGGCGCTGGGAATTCCGGTGGTGACGGCGAAAGTGAAAGTTCACCGCGCAAGATTGAAGCTGATGCAAACCAGACAGACGTGGCGGGAAGTTGTTCCCGCCACAGGAGCAAAACCATGAACGTCACACGGAATGTGGTTACGGATTTGTTGCCGGTTTATTTTGCGGGCGAGGCCAGCGGAGACACGAAGGTGCTGGTGGAGGACTATTTCCGGCAAGACCCCGACTTCGAGCGCGTTGCTCGCAGCGCCGCGACGCCGCTGGAAGCTCTGCGACGCACCGCGCGAGTGACACCAGATGCGGAACGGGAAAAACGGGACCTGGAGTGTGTGCGGCGCGGATTGTGGCGAAACAAGGTGTTTTTCGGCCTGGCGCTGTTTAACACGCTGGCGCCACTGGCGTTTTTCTTCAGCAAGGGGCATTTCTTCTGGCTGGTTCGCGAGGACCCCTGGGAAGCTGCATTTTTCTGGAGCATAGCGGCGATTCTGTGGCTTGCGTATTTTGGGCGGCTGACGCGGCGGGCAGCCTCCCTGCTGTTTGCGATTCTCTTCATTCTGGCGCCCATCGTGCTAGATCTGCATTTCAGTTTCGCCGGTGGCCTACACTTTCGCGACAAGAACTCCCTCGGCCTGCTCTGGGAAGCGGTGCTTTTCTGGAGCGTGGCAGCGATGCTGCTCATCCAGTATTTCGCCCGGCTGCGGCGGCGGACGGCTCAAACGGTATTCGCAATTCTCCTTACGGTGCTCCCTCTGCCTTTCGTGTTGCATGCGGTCTTTGCCGGCGGCCCGTACATCGCGAGTAACGTAGCAGGGCCGGCGGTCCTGTGGCTTTTTGCGGCATGGCTCTGGGTAATGCGGTCGCGACAGCGGAGCAAGGCGGATTCGGATAAGGAATGCTAGAGCGTCACGACGAGCTGGGCGCGGCCCAATAAAACTGGTCGGAGCCTACGAGGACCGGAACGCACACGACAGAGAGCACAAAAGCCGCAGAACTTCGCGAAAGACGCGAAGCTCTGCGCTACCAACGGCAAAAGCGGGCCTGTGCCATGCGAGCGGGAAGGCCTCACGTCAGTTGCGGCGCAAAACGCCGCAACGGGACGTGAGCTACAGGCATTTAGTCGGACGCGGGCTTTGGATGCGGCGCGACGGGATGCGCGGGTGCAGCCGGGACGATGCGGGCGGTGAGGATCTTGTCGAGCTTGGGGAAATTCTTCTCGAGGAAGGCGTTGCCCTGGTTGGCGATCTGGTCCTGCATGCCCGTCGGCTGATCGGCATATCCGCCGTAGAACGATTCGACGACGCTCATGCCTTCGACGACTTTGCCGAACGGGGCAAAGCCCATTGAGTCGAGACGCGAATTATCACGGAAATTCACGAACACTTGAGTGCTGCGGGAATTCGGCGCAGAGCTCTGCGCGTAAGTAATATAACCGCGAAGATTGCTCTCCTTTACGGGATCGTCCTTGATATTGGCGTTGGCCCAGATTTTGCCGTAACGAGGATCGGCGGGAATGCCGAACTGCACGACGAAGCCAGCGACGACGCGGAAGAGGGTGGCGTCGTCGTAGAAATGATGCTCGACAAGGTTGTAGAAGCGATCCGCGCCGTTTGGCGCCCAAGCGCGCGTCACCTGCACGGTGAAGTCGCCCTTGGTGGTGTGGAATTTCACTTCGTAGGTTGCCGGAGCCGTCGCGTGAAGCGAGGCCGGATTCAACAAAGAGCCAGTGCTCGACATAGTTCTCCTTTTCGCCGGATGGTGAACTGTTTGCGCTGAAAGCGAGGCTGCAAGAAAGCAGAACAAGCCCACATTGAACAAGAGCTTGCCAGATTGGGTGGTTCGAATCATTCTCATTTGCTCCTCAAAGTATTTTTTCGTGAAAAGTCTACCATGCTGCAAATCCTTCTGACTGACTAGCGTCGGTGAAGCGCGTTATCGACCGTCCGTAT
>DASRQP010000083.1:0-5919 GCA_035696585.1 Candidatus Acidiferrales bacterium
CGCTTGCGCATCTTTCTGCGAGTAGCCAGGCTTCAGCCGCCCGACCACGCTCAACCAGGGATAATCCGCATGGCTGAAACCGTCATACCCGCGGTAGAACTCCGGCTGCATCGTGTACGGAACCCACAGATCGCCATGCATCCAAAGCGGCGCTCGTCCACTGATGACGCCGACTATCGTGTAAGGATGCTGATTAATGCGGACCATCTTGCCCGCAATGTGAGGATCGGCAGCATAGCGGATTCGCCACAAGGCTTCGGAAATCACGACTACAGGTGCCCTGCCAGGTGTCGCGCATTCCTGCGGAAGAAACGACCGGCCTGCGATCGGCACCCAGCTATAAACACTAAAGAAATTGCATGTCACCATACCAAGCCCGCTGTCGCCGGCCGTCGAGTCGTCGTCGAGCTTCACGCCACCCGCACCGCTAAACCCGGCAACATCCCTGAGCGACTTTGCTCGCGTGCGAATTGCGTCAAAGTCCTTGACCGTGAATCCACGGAATTGATCCTCGGTGTCAAACCATCCTGAGTAACTCGGGATAGCTTCCACAAAACTACCCGGGTCTTTCTCGACCGGCGCTTGAAACCAACTTTCATCGACAATCGCAAACACCGCTGCATTTAGCCCGATGCCCGCCGCGAGCGCTGAAATCACAGTGAGCGTCAGAAGCGGCGCGCGTCTCATCCCGCGCAAGCTGTAACGCAAATCCTGGAACAGAGTTTCGATCCAGCGCCAGCCCCACTGGTCGCGGGTGACTTCTCTGACTACGCCTGCGTTACCGAATTCCCGCCGCGCAGACTGCTGCGCCTGCCGTGGATTTTCGCCGCGCTCCACGCGCTCCTGCGCTGCCATCCGCAGATGGCTTTCGATCTCGTCGCCGAGATCTTCTTGCCTTGAGCGGCGCCAGAACAGAAATCTCATGCCTGGTTCTCTCTCGCCGGATTCAGAATGCCCGTAATGGCCTCGGAGAGCTGTTCCCACCGCGAGCGCTCTGAAAGCAACTGCTTCTTCCCCGCTGAGGTCAGTCGGTAGACGCGCACGCGTTGCTTGTTCTCCGAGACTTTCCAGGCCGCGGCAATCCATTTCTGGCGTTCCAAGCGGTGCAGCGCCGGATAGAGCGAGCCGGTGTCCACCTGCAGCGCCTCGCCCGAGCGCGCGCGAATCGCCTGGCTGATTCCGTATCCGTGCTGCGCTCCCCATTGCAGTGTTTGCAAAATCAGCAGGTCCAGCGTCCCCTGCAACAGCTCAATTCGATTTTGGTAGCGGCTTTTCATCGATTCTCCCCAGGGAGTAGTATGTCCACATCCATGCATGTAGACGGTCTACGCCCATGGAGGTGAGCAAGTTTCGTACCGACGCTTCGGCCACGCTAACTTTTTGGATCGATGGATTTTACGCGTCGACGAGAATCAAATCAGGCCCACAGTAAGCGCCCGTTCGCGGGACGCGTGTCGCGGAATCGGACACCTTTTTCCCGAACGCCTCTTCCTTCGCCTTCGCAAACTTGAGCTTCATCGCGTAAACTCAACGGCGGTCGCGAATGCCTGCTTCACTCAACAACGCTCTTCTGCAGATTCTCGCGTGTCCCCACGACCACACCAACCTCCACCTTGAAAGCGACGCCCTGGTCTGCGAACGTGCGCATCAGTTCCCTTTCGAAGATGGCATTCCGATTTTCGCGGAAAGTCCCCGCCGCGAACACATTCCTCTCAACATTGGGCCGTGTCCGCATCCCAGCGACGGTGCGTACGCAGCGGGGAGCGAACCAATCGATCCGTTTGTGAACGACTGGATCGTCAATACAAATGGAAATCTGTACTGGCGCGCACGCGGCCGGCTTCCCCGCTATCCGATTCCAGAGTGGCGATTCGGCACCGGCGAAGGCCGACTCATGGTCGACATCGGCTGCAGTTGGGGACGCTGGAGCATCGCTGCTGCACGCGCGGGCTTCTTGCCAGTCGGCACGGACGTGCATGTTGACGCGCTAGCGGCCGCGGCACGCGTTTCGGGACAACTCGACGCGCGCGCGGATTTCATTTGCGGCGATGCGGAACATTTGCCATTTCAATCCCGCAGCGTCGATTTTGTTTTCTCCTACAGCGTGCTGCAGCATCTCGACAAATCGAAAGTGCGCAGGATTTTTCAGGAGATTTCGCGCGTCTTGCAGCCGGGAGGAGTCTGTCTGATTCAGCTTCCTAATGCTTTCGGCCTGCTTAGCATCGCGCAACAACTCAAGCGCGGTTTTCGCGAGGCGAAATCAGGCACTTTTGAAATGCGCTACTGGACGCATGCAAGCATTCGCCATGCATTGGAAGAAGCAGGGTTTTCGCGGATCGAAATTTATGTCGACGGTTTCTTCTCTCAAAATCCGCAACTCACAGATCTCGATCTTCTTTCGCCCGCGGGGAGATTGCTCGTTCGCGTCTCTGCCGCTGGTCGCCGAGCGGCGAATACCTTTCCCATCCTCACCCGCGTCGCCGACAGCCTCTGGGTGGAAGCCCAGACTTCTCCCGCATCTCGATAGGCAAATAACTAAAGAACGCTGGCAGAATCTTTAGGACCCAGATCAGAGAAAGCTAGTCCACGCACCCGTTTCTGAATTTAGGTCGCAGGATCGCTCAGTCCCGCGAGGAGATTTGGCTCGTCCGGCTGCACTCGGACGACCACCCGATTGTTCAGCAGCATCTCGATCCACACGCGAAGTCCGATCAGAAGCGCCATCCGCAGCGGGTGAACCTTCCAGTAGCTTCGGTAGACCCGCGCCACTTCGTTTCGCTCACTAATGATTTGTGCCGTTCCAGAAATCGCGGGGCCATCCTTGCTCCCCACATAACACACGACGCGCGGGTTCTTTCGTACCCGCTTCACTTTGTAGGAATTCCCCGCAGTAAGGAACTCGATCCGTCCACCATTCAGAATCAACCACACCTGTATTTTCTTCAGCTCGCCGGATGCCTTGTAGGACCCGAACCATTGCGT
The DNA here is from genome assembly GCA_035696585.1 of Candidatus Acidiferrales bacterium. Taxonomy (GTDB): domain Bacteria; phylum Acidobacteriota; class Terriglobia; order Acidiferrales; family UBA7541; genus DAHUXN01. The sequence continues at coordinate 2,983 of DASRQP010000083.1, forward strand.
GTGCCGCTCGAGGGCGCGTTGCAGTTCTGGAGTCACAGGTCGGAACCTCCAATTTACCTACGACGTCTTCGGATACCACTCGAGGAGGCGCACTTCGACTCCCGTGCCTTCCAGATTCTTCTGGAAAATGGTGATATCCGAGCCGCGGTAATGATACGGAATGGCGATCTTCGGATGAAATTCCTTTACGGCGTCGGCGGCTTCATCCGGCGTCATCGTGTACGGCAGATTCATGCAAACAAACGCGACGTCGATATTCTTGAGCGCGCGCATTTCGGGAATGCCCTCCGTGTCTCCCGAAAAATAAAATCGTTTGCCGCCATAGGTGAGCACGTACCCGTTGCCGCGTCCCTTCGGATGGTAGAGCTCTCCGGGCGCCCGTTCGTGCTTGATGTTGTACATGGGGATTGCTTCGATGTTCCAGCCGTTCCAATTCTTGCTCTCTCCGTTCGAAATCGGGCGCGCGCTCGTGACCGTGGCAACAACGGCGCGCGGCGCAAAGATTTCCGTTCCAGACTTGCTGACGGCGGCAATTGAATTCGGATCCATGTGGTCGCCGTGAATATCGGTGATCAGAATAAGGTCGGCGTGCGGCAAGCCCTCGAAATTCGCGGGCTTCGCCGGATCCACATAAATGACTTTTCCGCCTGCTTCGATCATCAAGCTTGCGTGATAAATCGGCGTGATTTTCACCGGTCCCGCTGCGGTATCGAACGTCTGCACCGGACGAGCGGTCTGCGCCTGCGCGCAGATGCCCAGAACACCGCAAGTTGCGACAGAAATAACGCCAATAAGCAGAAGTCTAATCGTCATATCGCCCACCTCTTGCGAAACTGGCGCGATGCTAGCACGACAAGTCTGCGCATCGCAATGCGCGGACTCGTGCATGATGTACGCGGGGACAGCTCTTTGCATATCTCCATCTCTTCCCTGGTGATTCCTCCCTTCTCGAAGTTACAGCGGTTTCGCCTCAACGAACACGAGCGATTCCGAGCCCGTCGAGCATCCACGCGCCGGCAGTAACGATATAAACACGAACAACCAAAGTGAGTACGAAGGTAACGTTGTCTCCGTCGCTTTCCCGAGTCACAGTTCCGTTTGGAGGATTTCATGAGAACACTTTCGTTCTTCTTCGCTGCGCTGCTCTTCAGCACCGGGGCGTTGGCGCAGCAGAGCCAGAACTCGTCGACGATGCAGATGCAGTGCCGCACACTTACCAGTGGTCAAACCAACTTCCTGCAACCCAACGAAATCATGATTGATGGCAAGGCCTGCCACACGGCGGCCGCAAGCCCGTCAGGCAATACTGCGCAAACTGCGACAGCGCAAACAACGCAACCCAGCGCTGCACAGCCAACGCCTGCGACTAGCAGCAATGCGGTCGCTCCGGCGCCAATGCCTGCTACGAGCACTAGCATCGTTCCAGGATCTACCGTATATATCGCGCCAATGAATGGGTTCGAGAACTACTTGGCTGCGGCGATCGAGAAAAAGAAAGTTCCGCTCGTCGCGGTCGCGAACGAAAGTCAGGCAACGTACGTGATTAAGGGAACCTCCGAAGAAAAGAAGGCAGGATGGGCGAAGATGGCATTTACGGGGCAAATTCACTCGGACGACGCCGCCAGCGTGCAAATGATCAATCGACAGACTGGGGCGATCGTTTTTGCCTACGCGGTCAACAAGAAGAACACATGGCACGGCCAGCAGACCACCGCCGAGGCATGCGCCAAGCACCTGAAGGATCAAATCGAGAAAAAATAGTATCGTAAGCCTTTCTTACCGGGGTCGGCGCAGTCGGCGCGCAATGTGTCGGCTGTGCCCGACATAAGCCTCTCAACACAATTCCTCCGTACTTCCTGCCAGAATTTTGTCTGCCACGCCAAAAACCATCGGAATCTCATGCGGTATTTTTGAATCCGGGGTAAGATACCGCGGTTTCTAAACCAGATACTTCGAGGACCTATGCGCCGAATTATTGTCAGCTCTTCCCTGCTCGCTATTCTCTCGCTCGCCGTTCTTTTCACCACGGGAGCGACGAAGCCTCCGCGCGAATCCGCACCCAAAGCGGCGAAGTCGAGCGCGTTAGCGAAATATGGCAACGCCGACTCGATCACCGAAAACGAAATGAAGATTTACGATTATTTCCTCGCTTCCGATCAGCTCGAAGGACGCAACCTCCCCTCGCGCGGCTACGACACGGCCGCGCTCTACGTTGCGAGTCACTTGGCGGAATGGGGTCTGAAACCGGGAGGCAGCACCACAGACACGAACGGCCCGTTGCAGCCGTACTTTATGCCGTTTGCGCTGGTCACTCGCCAAGTTGTGGCGGAAGAATCGAAGGCTTCGCTGTCCGCGCCGTCGCCATTCGCTCGCGCCGGCGAACCTGCGGAGCTCCGCAAAATTGACTTCGAATACGGCAGGGACTGGACTGTCCAGCCGGTCGGCGGTTTTCGCGGCTTGCCTCCGGCCGAATCATTCGACGTAAACGGCGATTTGATTTTCGCCGGCAACGGCTACGTGATTAACAAATCCAACACGAATCCTTATCAGGGTCTCGACGTTCACGGCAAGATCATCGTCGTCGCCGGATTGCCGCCCGCGCTTGCCGCTCAACAGGCAGCTGCTGCGGCCAGACGCGGCGCTCCTGGCCCGAATCCGCTCGGCGAGGAGTGCACCGATTTTCTGACTCCGGAAGAATACGCAGCGAAAAACGGTGCTGTCGCGGTGCTCCGCATCCCCGATTTCCTGCAACTCTCCGCCATGGCGAATCCTAATGCCGGACGCGGGCCATCGCTGAACGGCCCCAATTTCCAGGTCACGAAATTTCAGGAGCAGCCCGCCTGCCCCAGCGCCCCTTCCATTATCGGCGGCGTCTTAATGACGAACGCGATTTTCCAGGGTGAGAAATTGAATGCGACGGAAGCTTTCTACGCCGCG
>DASRQP010000084.1:0-3691 GCA_035696585.1 Candidatus Acidiferrales bacterium
CGATACGATAGCGTCACGTCAGGTTAGTTTAATTTCTTGGGGGAGGGAACGGTATGGGAATCAGTTCTCGAAAAGTCGTGCCGATGCATTTCAAGACCATGGTGCAGGCGGATGTTCCCCAAGGCCGAAACGGCAGGCACAAGGAGATCGTCTCTATTATCCTTAAGGATCTCGACCGCATTAACGATGGCTCTGCGCTCAAGGTGCCTTTGGCCGACTTGGCGGACGGCAAAGAAAAAGTGCGCTCTGCCCTGAATCGCGCGACGCGGAAAGCTGGACGCAACGTCGCCACCGCCTCCGACGGCATTTTCTTGTACGTCTGGAACGTCGCGGAGTAAGCGGCTTCGGGCGCGAACCGCCGTTGCTTCAGGGCGGGTACAGAAATCAGTCTGAGGCCGCTGCCCTCGCAGGCCTTTCAACAACCTCTTGTGCTTTGGAGTTTTGCCGTCCTTCGACGCGCGTCCCAACACAACCCCGCACGCATACTCGTCATTTGGTGTAATGTATTCACGTTTCGACCATCTCTCGGGTGTCCGCGAAGAATACTACGCCCGCCATCGAGGAAAGATTGATGTCGCTCCGGGGGACTTTACTTTCAATCTTGTTGCTACTCTCGACGGTGCCAGCAGTTGCGCAAGAACCGCAACATGCCTACGCTTCGATAACCAAGACATTCACCGCCGCCACGCTCAGCAAGCCTGTCCTCGATTCTGTCCAGACCGAAACGGTTGACCACATAATTCGACAAAATGTGGAGGCCGCCGGTGGGCAGGCTGCAATCGAGGCGGTCCGCAACGTCTCTATGAAACTCCACATTGCTGAGGCAAAATCCGCGTACGATGCGGTTTACGTGGCGGATCGCCAGGGCCGAATGCGTATTGACGTGTATGTTGGCAGCGAGAGAGTTTATACCGAAGCCTACGATGGCCACGAAGCGTGGTCTTTGGCTCAAGGTTCGACGAAGGGTGAACCTGAAGACGCTGTGGCTTCCGCAACGTTACAGCGCGGAGTACTGTTGCCCGGCAAAGTGTTCGGATTGCACGAACTTCGGCAGCATGGAGGCCAGATCGACTTGGAAGGCCGCGAAATGGTTGATGGCATTAACTATTTCGTGCTGAAGTTCACTTTACCCCCGGATGGATTCGTTACCCATGCTTACGTGAATCCGAATACGTTCTTAATCGAACGAATGCGTGACATCCGCGCGATTCATCCAGGGCTGGATCCGGCCACAAAATGGTTGGAGATCCATTACACCGACTTTAGGAAAGTGGACGGCGTTGTTCGGGCATTTAAAGATGAACAAATCGATTTGCGAACGGGGACCGTACTGCAGACAACCGTTCTTCAATCAGTTCAAGTTAATGGTCCCCCGGACCCGACTGTGTTTCTGCGACCAAAATAAAATGATGAGTCGCTTGCGCTGGCGTATATTCTAATCGGTACAAATACGCACTTTCATTTGTGGAGCATTCGGTTCGCAATTTCGGCCAAATCTCCAGAACAGCGCGCAATCGCAGCTTCAAAATGAGGTAAGAATGCAATGACACCGGAAACTCCAGAGCTTCGCCGCCCTCAGCTCGAAAGCCCCGAGCTGAAAAGAATGTCGCGACCACTCGCCGAAGTCGACCCCGAAGTCGCTGATGCGCTGCGCGATGAAGTCCGCCGCCAGGCCACGGGTCTCGAGCTGATCGCTTCGGAGAATTTTATTTCCGAAGCGGTGATGGAAGCGATGGGTTCTGTCTTCAGTAATAAATATGCGGAGGGCTATCCGGGCAAGCGCTATTACGGTGGCTGCGAAAATGTCGATAAGGTCGAACGCCTCGCCATCGAGCGCGCGACAAAATTATTCGGCGCTGAGCACGCCAACGTGCAAGCGCACTCCGGCACGCAGGCCAATATTTCTGTCTACATGTCCGCGCTTCAGCCGGGAGACACGGTCCTCGGAATGAATCTCGCGCACGGCGGCCACCTGACGCATGGGCATCCGCTGAATTTCTCCGGCCGCACGTACAAATTCGTTCCCTACGGCGTCACCAAAGATACCGAAACGATCGACTACGATGAAGTGGAGCGCCTCGCGCGCGAGCATCACCCGAAAATGATCGTCGCAGGCGCCAGTGCCTACGCGCGCATCATCGATTTCGCGCGTCTCGCCGAAATCGCGCGCGGCGTCAACGCATTATTTTTTGTCGACATGGCGCACATTGCCGGGCTTGTCGCCGCGGGAATTCACCCCAGCCCCGTGCCGCACGCCGATTTTGTTTCCACCACGACGCACAAAACTTTGCGCGGCCCGCGCGGCGGACTCGTGCTATGCCGCGAAAAATTTGCCAAGGAACTCGATAAGCTCACGTTTCCCGGTCTGCAGGGCGGCCCGCTGGAACACATCATCGCCGCGAAAGCCGTTTGCTTGAAAGAAGCGGCTGAGCCTGGATTCCGCGAATATCAAAAGCAAGTTGTCGCCAACGCGCGCGCTCTCGCGGCGGGAATTGCCGCTGCTGGATTTCGCATCGTCACCGGAGGCACCGACACGCATCTTTTCCTCGTCGATCTGCAATCGCGAGGCGTCACCGGCCGCGATGCGGAACTTGCACTCGAACGCGCAGGCATGACGGTCAACAAAAATGCGGTCCCGTTCGACACGCAGCCGCCGATGAAAGCGGGTGGAATTCGCATTGGCACTCCCGCCGTCACCACGCGCGGCATGCGCGAAAAAGAAATGCAACAAATCGCGCGCTGGATTTCTGAAGTTTTAACCGACGTGATCGAGCAGGTCAGCCTTTCGGCGGCGCCGGCAAAAATTCCCGTGGACGCTTCAGCCGCCGGCATGAATATGGTGTCCGAAGGCGGCCCGTCCATCGCGCCTGAAATCGCCGCAGCAAGCGCGTCCAAGAGCGCGGTACCCAGCGGGTCTAAGATTGTCCCGTCCGCAATCGAAGCGCGCGTTCGCGCCGAAGTCGCCGCGCTCGCCGCACGCTTCCCTCTTTACGCGCGCCGTCTCGCCGAAGCCGACGCCGCCCAACACATTCACTCCACCGGCACAAACGCCTGAGCCGCCGCCATCAATCGCCGGAAAAAAACAAGTGTCATCCCGAGCCGCCATGCGGGGAGGGATCTGCTTTTCGTCGACCGCACAGGCCGATGCCGCCCAACACATTCACTCCGCCGGCACAAATGCCTGAGCCGCCGCCATCAATGCCGTGAAAAGGGAGATGAATGTCATTCCGAGGAGCCACGCGACGAGGAATCTGCTTTTCGTCGACCACTAGGTGATTTCGATTTTCAATTCCGCGACTGCGCCATCGCGAATCGAAAAAGCGCGCACAGGCTGTGCCGCATCCGCAAGCGGCGAAACAATAAAATACGTCGCCTCGGAATAGAAAGCGCTCGCGATGTCGCGCGGCGACGGCCGATTCTCTCCGTGCGGATGCGAATGATAAATTCCCAGCATCTCCAGATCTTCTCCGCGAATTTGCCGCATCAACTGAAATAATTCCGCCGGAGCGATTTCGAAAGCCGTCGCGCTCTCGAGCGCGTTTCGCGCGGGCAAAACGCGCGTGATGATTCCGTCGCGTCCCGCCAGCAGCCCGCAGCATTCCTGATTTGCCGCCATGCGAGTTTCTTCACGGATGCGAGAAATGATTTCGCAGCGGATTTGAACAGCGGCGGACACAATACTTCAGAGCGT
>DASRQP010000085.1:0-2148 GCA_035696585.1 Candidatus Acidiferrales bacterium
CGCAAGCTCTCTGCCATGCAGGGACTCGCCAATCTCCTGAAACACATTCCCGGCAAAAAGATCGTGATGCAATTCACGGGGGGAATCACGCAAACAGGCGAGGAGAATCGTACGGAGCTCGAAGCGGCAACCGACGCCGCCAATCGCGCCAATGTTTCCTTTTACACCGTTGACGCGCGCGGCCTCATGGCTGAGACCCCCGGCGGCGACGCCACCACGGGCGCATCTACCGGACAATCGATGTTCTCCGGAGCTTCCGTTTTCAAGCAATCCGAATCGCGCCAGGATTCTCGCGACACGCTATCCACGCTCGCTGACGATACGGGCGGGCGCTCATTTTTCGATATCGGCGATTTATCCAAAGCGTTCCGCCAGGTGCAGCAGGATACCTCCGGCTACTACCTGATCGGCTACAGCACTTCGAACACCAAGCCGGATGGAAGCTGGCGTCGTGTCACTTTGAAGCTCAAGGTTCCTGGCGCGCGGCTGCGCTATCGCAGCGGATACTTTGCGCCGCGCGATTTCAAGCACATGTCCACCGACGACCGCGACCAGCAATTGGAAGAAGCCCTTCGCTCCGATTCCCCGCGCGTCGAGCTCCCCATTGCCCTGGAAGTCTCGCAATTCCGCCTCGCTAACGGAGAAGTCTACATTCCGATTGCCGCCAAGCTTCCTTCGGGCGCTTTGCAATGGGCCGCCAAACGCGGCAGTCAGGAAGATGAATTCGATTTCGCCGCGCAAGTGGAAGACGCCGGATCAAAGCGCGTTGTGGCGCAATTGCGCGACACAATCAGCGTGCACCTGGGCGCTGAGCATTTCGAGCAAGTCCATCGAAACGCCCTGCTCTATCAAGGCGGCTTGATCCTTGCTCCGGGCTCCTATCGCTTGAAATTCGCCGCGCGCGAAAACGAGACGGGTCGCATCGGCACTTTTGAGCAGGCCCTCGACGTCGCGGCTCCGGATGCCAAGCGCCTCGCGCTCAGCTCCGTTCTGCTCTCCAGCCAGTTGGCGCCCATCGCGAAGTCATCGGAAGTACAAACCAAGACGGTTGGCCTCGCAGCCAGCCTTAAGAATTCGCCTTTGGAGTTCTCAGGCGAGCGACTGATTCCCAGTGTCACCAATGTTTTTCAGTCGCAGCAAACCATTTACGTTTTCTTTCAGGCCTATCTTCCCAAGAACGTGGATCCAGCTTCCTTGCGCGGCGGCCTGGTCTTTTTCCGCGGCGGCGAAGAAGTCAGCCGCACGCCTCTGCTCGAGCCGGTTCAGGTCGATGCGAAGTCTCGTTCTGCCTCGTTCCGCATCAGTTTGCCGCCCGGCAAATTCCCAGCAGGGAACTACGCGGTTCAGGCCATTGCCGTCGCGGCGGGCCAGCCATTGGCGGCGTTCGGCCGTGCCTACATGGCCGTCAATTCAGCGCCGCCGCAGCCGGCGCCTCAGTAAGTCTCTCCGTTCCCCAGTAGTATGAAACGCGGCAATCGGTCCGAAAGCGTGTCGAGGCCGCTGCGCGCAACGCGTGTACTATCTTTGACGTGAGCCCTCACGGCCTCAATCGCAAAATCATCCAGTCCACCGGGATCGTCATGACCAGCGTTCTGCTCAGCCGCGTGCTGGGCTTTATGCGGGAATGGACTGTTGCGCATCAGATCGGCGCGAAAGCCATCACGGATGCCTACTACGCCGCCTTCACTCTTCCCGACTTTTTGAACTATCTAGTGGCTGCCGGCTCCCTCAGCATCACCTTCATTCCCGTTTTCACGAAATTCGCCGCTGCTAATCAGGAGGACGAAGGCTGGCGCGTCTTTTCCACGGTGATGACGTTCATGGGCATTCTCGTCACTGTCCTTATTTGCGTCGCGGAGATTTTCGCGCCGCAGCTTGTTTCCGTGATCGCGCCCGGTTTCGGTCCCGTCGAAAAACAGCACGTCGTTTTCCTTACGCGCCTGATGCTGCCCGCACAATTTTGTTTTTATCAGGGAGGCATTCTCAGCGCCGTGCAATACGCGAAGGGGAAGTTCATCGTGCCGTCGCTCGCGCCGCTCGTTTACAACTTGTTCATCATTCTGGGCGGTGTTTTGCTGGCGTCTCGCATTGGAATCACGGGTTTTGCGGTGGGCGTCCTGGTGGGATCCTTCTTTGGTAATTTTCTCT
>DASRQP010000086.1:0-3215 GCA_035696585.1 Candidatus Acidiferrales bacterium
CGTTTCTAATCGCCAATTTTTTGCGTTTTAAATTTGCCGGACACTTCGACTGCAGGGCAATACTCGGGACGTTGCGGGCTATGCCGAACGGCCGGGTTAGTGAGGGGCGGAGGCGGTGGGGAGGGCGCCGGCGGCCAGAGAGGCGGCGTTGGCGACCGAGGTGCCGGGGACCGGCAGCAGACTCATCTCGTGGTCGCAGGCGGCGTCGAATTCAACGCGGTCGCGGTGGGCGACAGGCTGCGACGGCGGCAGCGGCAGGCGCTCGAAGTTCATGAACTGGCCGTGGCGCTCGATGCGGAAATCGAGGTGCGGGCCGGTGGCGAGGCCCGTCATGCCCACCAGACCGATGCGCTGGCCCTGCACCACGTGCTCGCCATTGTGGACGAGGACGCGCGACAGGTGCATGTAATACGTGTCGTAGCCGTTGAAATGCTGAATTTTGACCAGGTTGCCGTCTTCGCCTTTGCGTCCCGCGAAAATCACGCGGCCGTCGCCGATGGACTGCACGGGCGTGCCCATGGGCGCGCCGTAGTCGGTGCCAAGATGCGCGCGGTATTCCTTCAGGATCGGATGGAAGCGGTGGTAGCTGAAATGCGAAGTGACCACGGCTCCGAACTTCAGCGGCGAATGCAGGAAAGCCTTTTTCAGCGATTTTCCGTCGGGCGTGTAATACGCGGGCGCGCCAGAGGGATCGTGGAAGAGCACGGCGCGGTAAACGCGGCCGTCGTTATCGTATTCGGCGGCAAGAATTTTGCCGTAGCTCACCGTGGCGCCGTTCGCGAGCACCTTCTTTTCGACCACCAGCCGGAACGTGTCGCCGGGGCGCGGGTCGGTGTAAAAATCCAGATCCCAACTGAAAATGTCCGCCAGGCGCATGGCGAGTTCGGGAGTTTCGCCGGCCTTCTTGACGCCGTCGAAAAGCGAGCCGTCAATCTTGCCGGCAACCGCGTCGGTTTCGACCGTCGAGGGAATCGTTTTGACTTCCGCTTCGAATTGCGCGTTGCGGCGGATGACGGAAAGGAAACGCTCTGGGTCGATCTGATAACGCAATTCGAGAAGCTCCCCGGCGACGGAGCGGCCAATGGTCACCTGGTTCCCTGCCTGGAACATGTGGAAATTGAAAACGGAGCGCGTGGTGGCGACGACTTGGGCGGTGGTGAACGGGTCGACGCCCATGTGCGTCAGCATCGTGGCGAAGGGTATGCCTCGCGGAATCTTGCTCGACGAATACAGAATCGATGGGACCGGAGGCGCGATGACCTGCGCGGGTACCGAGGCCACTTCCCGGGCGATGCGACGTTCGAAGGCGAAGCGCGTGAGGTAAGAGCCGGCGATCGCAAGCGTAGCGATCAGGAGAACGGTTCCCCAGGCGATGAGTTTCTTGCGCTCCACGATGGCCCTCCCTTCGCAAGTTCTCGATGGAGCGGAGGATACCGCATTCCCGCACCGGAGCCCAAGCAGAAAGGAAAAGTTTTGCGCACTCAAGGTAATCCTGTCCGGGCGAGCAGGCAGAATGATTCCGCGAATGCGAAGGGAAATGGCCGGATTCTTTATACGCTGGCGCTAACCCGCGTTTTTGCAGTGAACAGTGTATTGCGGCGTTTGGAGCTTCCGTTGCTTAATCAAACCGAGCGAGCTTTGGCTTCGGAATTCTTGAACGCAGCCAGCCGCTCGGGACGCAAACGGAGGACGCCATGGAAGGAAGCTTGTTCATTACGCCGAATCGCGGAACTCGAGCGCCGGAGCTTGTTTGCGCCGACTGTGGCACGCAATTCCGCCCCCGCCGCGTCACTGATGGTGTCGAAGAAATTTGCGATTCTTGCTATTCGGCGCGATTCCCCGCCCCCGTCATCGAATGCGCGCAACTGCCGCCAAGGCCTGTGCGCGGTCAACTCGCGGCGGACTAAACCTGCCACGCCGCTCGGCTTAGCGAGAAAACTCCAAAAAATTCATTTGTGATTGGGATTGTTGCGGGGCCGCGCTTCGCGCTGAACGTGTTTTCTGCGCGGCAGCAAACTGGATGCGAACTATTGGTCAGAACTTGCGACGGTGACGGGCTGGTCGCCGGTCTTTTCCGCGAAATAATTGTGCTGGTAGAGATCGTGGTACATCTTGCCGGCGACGTCGGCGGCATGCGGACCGTTGACGATGTGCGCGCCTCCGCGCAGAAGAACGACGACCACAAGTTTCGGATGGTCCTGATCGGCGTAAGAAGCAAACCAGCCCAGGCGTCCGCCCTTCGTTTCATCGTTGCAGGTGCCGGTCTTGCCGAGAGTTTGCTCGCCTTCGGGATCGTTGCTTTGGCGCGCAGTGCCGTAAAGCACGGCGGCAAGCATTCCCTGGCGGAGCTCTGGAAGAAGCGGCGCGATTGGTAGAGTGCGGCGAACGCGCGGCGCGAAATCCTGGGCGCCTGTTTCCGTCGTGGGATATTGCAGGTAGTACATGGTGCCACCGTTCGCGATAGTGGAAACGACGGCAGCCAATTGCAAAGGTGTGATTTTAATTCCTTCACCGAAACTGCACATCCGCGCGACACCGCCGTATACCGGAGGCTTCGCGGGGAGAAAACCAGGCTGCTCGCCAGTGATGTCGTAACCGGCGCGTTCGCCGAGGCCGAAAACGTGATCGTAATGCCAGACGTTATCAAAGCCGAGGCGACGACCTAGTTCTTCAAAGAACGCGTTGTTCGAGTGGGCCAGCGCTTCGGTCATATCCATGTAGCGGCGACGGCCGACCTTGATCATTGTGTCCGGCGTGACGAGTCCCTGTTCCAGCGCGGCGACCGCGATGACGGGTTTGAGCGTCGAACATGGCTCGAATCCAGCGGAGTACGCAAGCTTCTGATTGACTATCGTGAGGATGCGGCCGGTCGAGGGATCGACGGCGACTACGGAACCGTTTTGGCGTCCCAGGGCGTCAAGGGCCGCCTGGCGCACGGTGGGATCATCGAAGGTCGCATCGTCCCCGATGGCAGGATCAGCCATGTACGTGGGTACGCCGTAATAGTGGCGATAGTGATGCCGGGTTGAGACGGCGGCACGCGTGTGCGCGGACTTGCGCTTGCTCGCACGCGTCGAAAGCGCCGACGACAAGGACGCGGCGAACATGGCTGCAAGCGCCAACAGCGCAAATTTCACAAAAAACGACTGGGTCCTGGCTGGGCTTTGAGTCATGGGCCTATTTTTTAACCGACTGCTAACCTCTCTAAAGTTTGT
>DASRQP010000087.1:0-4629 GCA_035696585.1 Candidatus Acidiferrales bacterium
GCAGGCTCGCGCCGCGAACCGCTGCGAATCCAAATGCCCACCGAAACCGAGCGCACATGCTCCATCGGCTCCGTGACCGCCACCAGCCCGTTGGCCAGCGTCGTTTCCTCAACTTTGCGATTTCCAGCAGTCATGCAACTCCTATTCTTGCACGAACAAAAATAAAGTCATACTTCCACCCGAAATGAGTTTCGCAGATTTTTGCAGGGAGTGGCGGGCGTGTTATGCCAGCATGTTATGATTGTAAAAAGAGAGCAAGCTGTGGCCTCCTCCGATTCCAGTATCGCGCCGGCAAATGAGCGCGTTTGCCTTCTAGGCAAATCGATGGAGGAACTGCGTGATCTCGCCGTCTCGCTGGGCGAACCCTCCTATCGCGGCTCGCAGATTTACCACGCCCTTTATGCCGAGCGTGTGCGCACAGTCGACGAAATGTCCAACTTGTCCCTGGATTTGCGTCAGCGGTTGGGCGCAATCGCTCACCTTTGTTTGCCTCAGATTGCTCGCCGCCACCAGTCCGTCGATGGCACGGTCCGGTATGTCTTGAGGCTCGCCTCTGCTGGTCGAAGCGATAGCGCGACGGTCGAAGCCGTTTTCATGCCCGAGGATAAACGGCAAACAATTTGCATCTCGACCCAGGCGGGCTGCGCGGTGAATTGCCAGTTCTGCCTGACGGCGACGCTCGGCCTGCTGCGCAACTTGACCGCCGGCGAAATCATTGGGCAGGTGATTGCGGCGCTCGAGGACAATCGCGCAGCCTTGAAACCGCAGACAAACGTTGTGCTGATGGGACAAGGCGAGCCTTTGCTCAATTACGATGCAGTGATGGTCGCGCTCAGAATTTTGCTGGACCCGAAAGGGCTCGCAATCTCGCCGAAGCACGTCACCCTATCGACCAGCGGAATCATTCCCGGAATCGAGAAACTGGCCAGAGAGCCTGTCCGCCCGAAGCTCGCCATTTCTCTGAATGCGTCGAACGACGAACAGCGAAACGCGATCATGCCCATCAATCGCAAGTATCCTTTGAAAGACTTGCTCGACGCGTGCCGGAGTTATCCGCTGCGTCCCTGGGAGCACCTGACGTTTGAGTACGTTTTGTTGGGTGGATTCAACGACCATCCGGAGGATGCGCGGCGTCTCTCGAAATTGATTTCCAATTTGCGCGCCAAGGTGAACTTGATTCCGTGGAATCCCGGAGAATTGCCTTACCATCCGCCGGATGCTGCGCGCGTCGAAGCCTTTCGCAAAATCCTTGCGGACAAGGGCCACCTCGTTTTTGTGCGCTATTCGCGCGGACAGGACGTTATGGCCGCCTGCGGGCAACTAGCGTTGCTCGAATCGCCGGAGTTCGTTCAACCGCAGACGCTCTCGCCTGCTTCCCGCTGAACGGTTGCGGCACCAGTCGCGTCATCCCAACGATTAAACCACGCCAACCACCGCCATCATGCGTCCTGTGACTCCCTCTCGGCGATAGCTAAAAAACAAATCCGTGCGGCACGACGTGCAAAAGTCGGCGGCGAAAATATTCTTGCGTTGCAGGCCGGCCTTAGCAAGTATGGCAGAATTTGCAGCATGCAAATCCAGATGACATCGAACCGGAGGCGGCTGGTGCCCGGGAGGCATCATCGTCAGCCACGGCAGCGGGTTAGGATCTTCGCCCGATGCGAGCATGCCGAAGGGACCGTCAAACCACTCCGCGGCATCGGAAAATTGCGCGGCAAACTCCTTCACCACATCAGGCCCCACCTCGTAGCAACAGCGGCCGATTCCGGGACCCAGCGCGGCTAAAACGTCTTTTGGCCGCGTTCCGAACTCCATCGCCATGCGGCCCACCGTTTTCTCCGCAATACGCGCAACAGTCCCGCGCCATCCCGCATGAACGGCAGAGACAGCGCGATGGCGAGGATCGACGAGCAAAATCGGAATGCAATCCGCGGTCTGAATGCCCAGGAGTAAACCCTGCGCTTGGGTCGCGAGCGCATCCCCATTTGGCGCGCCGGAAAGCGGTTCTCGAATTACATGCAGCACATCAGAGTGAACTTGTCGAAGCGTGACTAAGCACGCGTCGCTGTGCCCAAGTGCTTTTTGAAAGCGGCGGCGGTTCGCGTCAACGCAATCGGGGCGATCCCACTCCGTAAAACCCAAATTGAGCGCTGTCTCTTTTTTCGAGCGGCCAAGCCGCGGACTTTTCAACTCGCTCACACCTCCGGGCCGAGTGCTGAAGCCATGAACGAGCCACTTGAATTGGCTGAATGGCTCCGCTTGCAGCATTTGCAGCTTGCCACTCTTGCGCAGCCGCCACTGTGACTTCGCGGCGTGCCGCCGCGCAGCCTTCACACCGTCTTTTTTCTTCCGACCGGTTACCGCCATCTCGACTCCCACGAACATTTCTGATTATAGGTATAATGCGCGGGCGAAGCGAATCCGACCGCCGCGCTTGGCCCGTGATGAAGACTTATCGCTGGCAGTAAACTACAGTGCCGCCTTACGCCGCATGCTTCGCATCGCGAGCGAGGACAAAGTGATCGTTGGTTTGGGTGTGGACATCGCGGAGATTGATCGCCTGGAGAAAGCAATCATGCGTCACGAGCGCGCTTTCCTTGAACGCGTGTTTACACCCGGCGAAATTCAGTATTGCGAGCGGCATAAAAACAAATTCGAACGCTACGCGGCGCGCTTCGCGGCGAAAGAAGCGGCGATGAAAGCATTAGGCACCGGCTGGAGAAAAGGTGTGCGCTGGCGCGACATTGAAATAAGGAACGAACCGGGCGGAAAGCCCGTTTTGCATCTGCACGGTAAGGCTGGTGAGCACGCCGTGCGCCTCGGCGCGAACCGATTTGTCGTTTCCATCACTCACACGGGAAATCTTGCCTTCGCTCAGGTGATTTTGGAGAGTTAGGCTCAATGTGCAACGGCATCAGCGGCGCGTCCGACTCATCGAAAATTATCTCCATCCAGGAATTGCGAGGCCACAGGCCAGCCAGTTTCACTTTCAGGAAATTTCCGCTGATAGCGGGAGTCCAATCGCGATTCTTTCGATCAAGTGTGAGAACTCGCAGCGTTCTTCCCTTCTGAGAAGCGCGAAACACCTTCGCTTTCACCTCTCCGAGCACACGCAGTTCGCGAGCGCGGCGATGAATCACGCTATCATCGACCGTATCAGTCAACTTCTCAGCCTCTGTGCCTCCGCGCGCCGAAAATGAAAATACATGAAGGTACGCAAGCGGCAAGCCTTCGATGAAGCACATCGTCGCACGGTGCTCCTCTTCCGTTTCGCCCGGAAATCCGGCGATGACATCCGCACCAATCGCGGCGTGCGGCAATCGCTCGTGGATGATTTCGACCCGCCGGGCATAATGCGCAGCGCGGTACCATCGGTGCATCGAGTGAAGAACGCGGTCCGATCCCGATTGCAGTGGCATGTGAAAATGTGGCGCGATTCGCTCCGTGGAAGCGACCAAGTCGACGAAGTCCTGCGTCACGTCCATGGGCTCAATCGAACTCAGACGCAATCTTTCGATTGCAGATTCATTCAAAATCCGCTGAATCAAATCGTAGAGGCTCGTGCGCGGGTTCAATTCGCGGCCGTAACTTCCCAAATCGATTCCGCTCAGGACAATTTCTCGCGCTCCGGACTCAACCAATCGCGCAACGTCAAAGAGAACGCGATCTGGCGAAAGGCTGCGGCTGCGCCCGCGCACGAACGGAATCACGCAGTAGGCGCAGCGATGATTGCAGCCATCCTGAATCTTCAACGTAGGGCGCGTGCGCTCCCCAGGAATGTCTTCGGGCTGAACTACCTCCAAATCTTTCGCGGCGCCCATTTCTTCTCTAACAATTTGCGCTGGCAGAGAACCATGCTGCGCAAGACCCGCGATGGAGACCAAGCCCCCACCGTCCACGAGCGACGGTATCTCCGTTTGATGCGAATTCCCTATCACCCACGCGACGCCGTCGATGGCCGCTAATTCCTCGGGAGCGCGCTGTGCGTAGCATCCGGTCACCACGATTCGCGCACCCGGATTTTGGCGATGAATCCGGCGGATCGCGTCACGCGCCTCCGCATCCGCGGCAGCCGTCACGGTGCACGTGTTCAGAACCACAAGATCCGCAATCGACTCCGTCTCCGCCAGCGAATATCCTCGCGCGAGAAAACTTCGCCGGATCGAGGCGGCGTCAGCTTGCGTGGCCCGGCAGCCGAAATTGTGAATGGTGAACGTTGACATTGTCGCGAAGATTTACTTTTTTGCGTAGGCCGCGGAATACCAATCCCAAGTTTGGCGCAATCCCTCTTCGAAATTCACCAGCGGTTCATAGTGAAGAACCTGCCGGCTGCGCGTGATATCCGCCTGGGAGTGAAGAATATCGCCAGGGCGGGGAGGATCATATTTCGCGCGAATCGGACGTCCGCAGATTTTCCCCAGCAATTTCAGCACTTCATTGAGCGTGATGCGCAGACCCGTTCCCCCGTTAAATACCTTTCCGGAGGCGCCGGGAGCTTCGCAGGCGCGCAGCGAAGCATCCACAACATTATCGACAAATGTGAAATCGCGCGATTGCTCGCCGTCGCCATATACGACCGGAGAGGTTCCCTCCAGCACGGCAAGCATGAAGCGCGACAGCACGCCGGAG
>DASRQP010000088.1:0-2666 GCA_035696585.1 Candidatus Acidiferrales bacterium
CACGAAGGAGACTTTTTGCGTGACGCTGATGTCGTTGAGAGGATTGCCTGGGACGGCGACGATATCCGCGACATATCCCGGTTTCAATTCGCCGATCTTTCCTTGCCACATGAGCACCCTTGCGCCTTCGAGCATGTCGGATTGGAGCGCCTTCAATGGCGACATGCCGTACTGCACCATGAGCACGAGTTCGCGAGCCTGGGTGCCATGCGGGAACGGACCCACGTCCGAACCGACCGCAAAGGGTATACCGGCGGCAATCTGCTTCTTGAATTCCGCGATTTTATAGTCGAGCATCGCGTGTTCGCTTTTTGCGGCTGCGGGATTCTCCGCGTGGTCGGCGAAATATTCGAAGATGGCGAACGTGGGAACGGCCGGAATATCTTTTTCACGCATCAGCCGCATAGTTTCCTCGTCCAGGTGCGTTGCGTGGTCAATGGACTCGACTCCAGCTTGTGCGGCGTAGAGCGCTCCGGGCTCGCCGTTGCAATGCACGCCGACTTTCGTGCCCAGGCGTGCCGCTTCTTGCACCGCGGCGGCAAGTTGCGCTTCGGTGTACTGGTATTGCGAGGAGTATTTGCCGTCGCGCAAAGAATCGCGGCCCGTTTCGTAAATCTTCACGAAGTCCGAGCCTTCCTTGTGCTGCTCGCGAATCGTCTCGATGAGCTCATCGGTGGTGTTCGCGTAATCGGCGTTTCCGAGAACGTGCTGCGCGGGATTGAAGCCGACCGCGTCTTCGTGGCCGCCGAGAATGGAAATCGCCATTCCGCTCATGCGCATGCGCGGGCCGGGAATTTCGCCTCGATTGATGGCGTTGCGCACGGCGGTGTCTGCGGAGCCCGCGCCTTCCGTGCCCATGTCGCGTTCGGCGGTGAAGCCGGCCATCAAATCATCGCGCGCGGCAAGCGTCGCCTGAATCGCGCGCTGAGGCGCGGACTCAACGACGGTTTGCAGCCCTTCGTTGCCGGGATGAAGGAACAGGTGCACGTGAGCGTCGATCAATCCGGGAATCAGCGTCGTGTCGCCCAAGTCAATCGTCTGTGCGTCGGCGGGATGCGTGACGGACTGGTCCACTTCGGCAATCTTGTCGCCGCGGACGAGCACTTCGCCGGGCGAAATAATTTTGCCGGACTCGATATCGAGCAAACGAGCGGCATGCAGCACGATGGGATGATCAGGCGGCGCGTACGTGCGCTCCCATCCCGTTTGCATCGTTTGCGCCGAGGCGGTCCTGACGCCAGTTGTAAATGAAAACGCGACTAAACAAATCAAGCTAAGGAACAAGCGGAGATAGTTGTTGTTCATGGCGACGGGATAATATCACTTCACTTCCCGTTTGGCTGAACCGAAGAGGATTCTCGGTTAAGGAAACGCCGCCTCAACAGAGGCAGAACGGTTTGGTTTCCAATCGCCGCCAGGAACTACAAACAAATGCATTGTGCTAAAGTGGCGGGCAACGAAATCACTACACAAGCGGAGGATTGAAATGGACGTCCAGGACGCGCAACGCGAAGGGCGGTCTGTCTTCATCGGGGGCTTTTTCGGGCAGTTCGTCACTTCCGTGATTTGGCTCGTGTCGGCGGCTCTGGGCACGTGGGTCACTCCCAAAGCGTCTATCCTGGCCGTCGTCATCGCCGGATTTTTCATCTTTCCGCTGACGCAATTGATGCTGCGTTTGTCGGGGCGCCGGGCGTCCCTGAGCAAAGAGAATCCCTTCAATAGCCTCGGAATGCAGGTCGCGCTTGTGCTGCCGTTTTCGATGCTGCTTCTTGTGCCCGTGGGTCTCTACAACTTGAATTGGTTTTTCCCGGCTCTGATGATTCTTGTGGGCGCGCACTATTTGCCGTTCGCTACTCTCTACGGGATGCGCATGTTTCTGTTCCTCGCGGGAATTCTGATGGCCGAGGGCCTCGTGGTCGTACATTTTTTCTCGGGAAGATTCAGCCTAGGCGCATGGATGGCCGGGCTGACTTTATTCGTGTTCGCTTGGATTGGGCGCTCCATCGCGACCGCCGAAGCCGCTGCCTCTTCCGCGCACTAACTCTGCACGGAAGGAAAACAGACGAACAACGCGTTGCCTTGACTCACGTGGCGCGCTTTTGCCCTTCGACTCGCCCAAAATGCGGGCTCGCTCAGGACAAAATTTCGCTGCGCGAAATTTTGGGGAGTTGCGCGCGATTTAGGCGCGTCCTGAGCGAAGTCGAAGGGAACCCTGAACGAGCGCTGCCTTTTTGGCATGGCTCCAACGTTTCAGTTGATTTTCACGCGTGCGCGCCGAGGATAGTGAATCATGTGCTTCTGTCCAAACAATTTCGACGGGCAAGCGCCGCGCTGTCCAATCCGCACCCTTGCCTGAATTGTGTTCGGCGCAGCGCCGCTGCGGATCTTCGGCCACGCCCACGTAGAACGAGTCGTCCGTGCAACGGAGAATATAGCAGTAGTGCATAAGGCGATGCCAAACGTAGATCGGCAATGCAAAAAAGGAATTGTGCCCTTCGACTCGCCAAACTGCGGCTCGCTCAGGGCAAAATTTCGCTGCGCGTGCCCTTCGACTTGCCAAACTGCGGCTCGCTCAGGACAAAATTCCGCTTCGCGAAATTTTGGAGGCGGGGGGAGTCGAACCCCCGTCCGAGAGACCTTGTAGCCGAAAGACTACATGCTTAGCC
>DASRQP010000089.1:0-2015 GCA_035696585.1 Candidatus Acidiferrales bacterium
CATCGCTCCCAGTTTCACCCACATGCTCCAATATCTGAAGGTCAAGACCATCCGACCGTGCCTGTTTCAGCAGGGGTTTACTGCTTCCCGTCTCGTGCACGAGGACACGAATGGCCTGTGCAATCCGCACGCTCTCTGCGAAATTGCCTTCGTAAAACCCACGCACGGAAGTGCGCAGGAAGTCCATTTGCTCTCTCAATCTCGCGCTAATGTTTTCTTTGGACCGCGCCATGGAGCCAGCTTAGAGCACTCTCGCATCGTATGCCATAGCCGGGGAGGCCAGAGCGAACAGCGAGGCGTCAGCTCTCGCGGTCGAGAATAAAATCCGGGACGGAGAGCAGTGCGCGGCGGTATTCGGAATCCTTGCAAACGTCGAGGCACGCCTTCGCGCGATTGGCGTATTCGACGGCCAATTGCCGCGAATGCTCGAGCGCACCTGAATTGCGCACAAGCGAAGTGATTTGTTCGGGATGAACGCTCTGAAATCCTTTTTCGCGAAGCACCGTGGCGACCAAGTCGCGGCCGCTTGGATGGCCGTCGTGTCCCGCGCCGTTTTGCAGCGCAAAAATCAAAGGCAGCGTCACTTTGCCTTCCTTTAAGTCGCTCAACACGGGCTTTCCAAGTTTTTCAGATGACGCGGTGAAGTCGAGTAGATCGTCGACGAGCTGAAACGCGAGGCCGGATTGCCGACCATATTCGGCGAGCGCGTTGCGGGTTCGCACATCATCATCGCCGAGCACTGCGCCCAGTTCCGCGCAGCCGCTGAAGAGACACGCGGTCTTGCGATACGAGAGGTCGATCGCTTCCGATTCGGTCAAATCGATGCGGTCAAGACAAGTGAGCTGCAACAGTTCGCCTTCGACCATGTTCTGCGTCAGCTCAATCAAAATATCGAGCACGGAAAAATTCCGCGCCTGCAGCGCGATTTTGAACGACTGCATGTACAGCCAGTCGCCTGCAAGCACGCTCATGTGATTGCCCCAGCGCGCATTCGTCGAGGGACGGCCGCGGCGCGT
This sequence comes from Candidatus Acidiferrales bacterium, assembly GCA_035696585.1. Classification (GTDB taxonomy): domain Bacteria; phylum Acidobacteriota; class Terriglobia; order Acidiferrales; family UBA7541; genus DAHUXN01. The sequence continues at coordinate 1,017 of DASRQP010000089.1, forward strand.
GTTCGCGCCATCGATCACGTCATCGTGAATCAACGTGGCGCTGTGAATCATCTCGACGACCGCGCCCAGCGGAATCGCGCTCTCTCCGCGATACCCGCACGCGCCCGCCGCGAGCAGCAGCAGTGCGGGACGCAACCGCTTGCCGCCGCCCTCGCGCAAATAGCCGCCGATTTCCGCGATCGGCTGAATCGCTTCGCCCGTTTGCGCGGCAATTTCCTGCTCGACGAGAGCAAGATCGTCGCGCACCAGGTCAAAAATTTCGCGAACAGTCAGGACAGCGATGGTGCCCTCCGGCGGCTACTGGCGGGTGGTGGAACGCTCCACCCGGTCTGCAAAATGCCCGTTTGCAAGACGAAAGAACCGGCGGAAGTTTTCCGCCGTCACTTGCGCAACTTCATCCGGCGCTAAGTTTCTCACATTCGCCAAGGTCAGCGCTACCTCCCCGACGAAAGCAGGCTCGTTGCGCTTCCCGCGGATGCGCTGCGGGGGCAGAAAGGGCGAATCGGTTTCTACGAGAACTTGGTCGAGCGGCAGCGCGGCCGCTGTATCGCGCAAATGCGCCATCTTCGGATATGTGATGTTGGCCGAAAAGGAAATCACGAAGCCCATGTCCATTCCTTGCTGGGCTTCAGCGAGCGTACCCGTGAAGCAATGAAAAATCCCGCCCAGGCCACTGGAACGCCAGTCCTGCTCAAGAATTTGCAGGCAATCGGGCCACGCATCGCGGCAATGGATGATGACGGGCAAATTCGCGGCGCGTGCCAGAGTTAGCTGGCGGCGAAAAACGCTTTGCTGCACGTCGCGCGGCGAATGGTCGTAAAAATAATCGAGGCCGATTTCACCCCAGGCGAGCACTCGCGGATGCTTGGCGAGTCGCGCCAATTCTTCGTACCACTCATCCGTCGCCAATTTCGATTCGTGCGGATGAACGCCAACGGTTCCGTAAATCCAATCGTACTTCTCCGCGAAAGGAATCGCCGCATCCAGACGATCCGACGC
>DASRQP010000090.1:0-12069 GCA_035696585.1 Candidatus Acidiferrales bacterium
ATCGGCGTCAGGTGCGCATTCCCGTCTCGAGCGCGTCGTAGAACAAATCCAGATCCGTCGGCTGGGTGAAGATGTGCGTGGAGATCCGGAAATGCTCGGGGCCGCCGGCGACGCGAAGGTTGCGAGCCGCGCATTCGTCGACGACTTTTTTCAGCCCGCCTGTCGTGGAACCTGCGGGGATCGGCGGGTTCGGCTCGAAACAAACCATCGCGCCAAAAAACGGATCGCTGCTGGCGTTGACGATTTTCAAGTTCGAATATTTCGCGACGCGGTCGCGCACCTGCGTCGCCAGTTCGTGTTCCCGCGCGTAGATACGTTGCGGGCCAATCTGGTTGAAGAAATCGATGGCCGCGTGCAGGCCCACCATCACGGATAGATTCGAAGTGCCGATCCAGGAAAAGCGATAGGCCTTCAGATCGTAATTATTCCAATTCGCGGTGGCCGTGTGCGCCCACAAGTCCTTCAAATGCTCTTCGCGGATGTAGAGAAAACCCGTGCCCTTCGGAGCCATCAGCCATTTGTGCGGGCTTGAGCCGTAGAAATCGCAACCCATGTCGTGCAGGTCGAGCGGAATCTGGCCGATGGCGTGCGCGCCGTCGACGGCGGAAAGCGCGCCGTGTTTTCGCGCCACGGCGCAGATTTCCTTCGCGGGCAAGACTACGCCTGTAGCCGTGGTGATATGGCTGAAGAAAATCATGCGCGTTTGCGGCGTCATGGCGCGTTCGAAGAGATCGACGATTTCTTCTTTCGACGCGGGCGGTTTTGGGAGCGTCACTTTGTTGATCTTCACTCCGTAGCGCGCGACTTTTACGTCCCACGGACAATAGCCGCCGGGATGCTCCTGGTCGGTCATCAGCACTTGCTCGCCCGGCTTCATGTCGATGCCATTGGCGATAATGTTGTTGGCCTCGGTGGCGTTGCGGACGAGTGCGAGCTCGTCAGTTTTGACGTTCACAAATTTGGCGAGAGCATCGCACGTAGCATGCAAGTGCTCGTTTTCGTCATAGCCGAACCAGGGATACGCGGGCTCGCGATATTCCTCGGCGGAAAGAATGTGGTCAATCATGGCACGCAAGACGGGCAAGGGCGTACAGCCCACCGAGCCGCAATTTAAATCCACTCGATCGGAGGCGAGGAGCCATTGGCGGCGCAACTCTGCCCAGTAGCGCGCCGGGTCGGTGGTGAACAAATCTGGCGACGGCAGCGGCGGATTCTCGACCACCGTTTGCGCGAACGCCTGGTCCGCGCGGGCAATCGGAACGCCTAGAATGGCAGCGGCCACCGCGGCACGTTGGATGAATTCACGGCGACGAAGCATGGCAACACCTCCGGGATGTGAAGTTGCGGCGGAGTCTAACAGAAAATCAGCGGGAAGGAAGCAGTCGAGGAAAAGAATTCTTTAGTCGGAAGAATTGTCCTTGGCTTTGGCGTCCTTGTTATCTTTGGCGTCTTTGCTCTTCTTTTTACCTTTTTTATCCACTTGCGCCCAACGCTGGTCGAGCGATTCCTTCGTGAAAAGCGAATCCTGCAGGCCGGTGTTGAACTTGCAGCCGTCCCCGTTGTAGAAAACTTGAAATACTTTCATTCCGTTGCGTATATGAGTTTGCTGGAAGTACATGGTGACGCCGTCGATGGAGTGGAAATTCGAATAGTAATCGACTTCCTCGGCGCGCATGTGGGTCACCGGATCGCGCATGGCCACTTCCTTGCGAATCGGCAAGTGCGTCAATCTTGCGATGGCAATGCGAATTTCGTGGCCTTCAGGATCGTCGAGCTCCACCCAGTCAGCTTCTTTCAGGTCGACAATGTCCGGACCATCGTAACGGAAAATCATGCCGGGCTCGTTGAGGCGAAACCGCAGAAGATAATCGATGTCGACTTGGCGGTCGCGTTCAGCGTCGGCGATTTGGTCTGCGGGCTCTTCGCTGACGCCACCGCGATCGAGCACCCATCCCTGTTTCCCATTGGTCACTTGAATCTGATTGCGCTTCTTCGAAAACTCGGTGCGATCTTTGTCGGGGTATTTGACGAAGTCCCAGAAAGTGTCGTAACCGCTGAGCGCTCCGGAATGGCCGAAAGAACCGAGCATGCCCGTGCACGTGGAGTCTTTTACATTCAGATAAGCGCTGCCACCAAGCCCCTGAATCATTTCCTGGATGATCTGCTTGGCTTTTGCCGCGCTTTGCTCAGGCAAGAGCACCTGATCGTCCTGCGCGCGAAGGGGTAAGCAGGCGGCGAAAAGGAGCGCCGCGGAAATTAGCACAACAGAAGAAGCGCGTTGCATCAGCCGCACAGAACCGCGCCTCCATTGACGTTCAGGATTTCTCCGGTGATGAACGCCGCGAGGTCAGATGCCAGGAAGAGAATCGGCCCGGCAATTTCCTCGGCCGTAGCCACGCGACCCAGAGGGATCACGCTGGTGGCGAATTTGTGGCCGGCTTTGGTTTTCAAGACGGGCCGGGACATCTCGGTATCGACCCAACCGGGCGCGACGCAATTCACGAGAATATTGTGGCGGCCAAGCTCCGTCGCAAGTCCCTTGACGAAACTGATGATCGCTCCTTTGGAAGCTGCATAATGAGAATGAAACGCTTCTCCGCGCTGTCCGGCCGTGGAGCTGACGGCAATAATTTTTCCGCTCTTCTGGGCGAGAAAGTGCGGCACAGCATAATGAATCATGGCGTAGACGCTCTTTAAATTCACGCGCAGCATATCGTCCCATTCGCGTTCCGACATCTTATCAATCGGAATATCTTCTACATTCCAGATGCCCGCATTCGCCACTAGGATGTCCAGGCGGCCGAGGCGGTCGCGCGCGAACTCGACGAGCTTTTTCGCATCAGTCATGCGGCCTAGATCGGCTTTGAACGATTCAACTCGAGTGCCGTGCTTGCGGGCGTCTTGTTCGACTTGCGCGGCTGCTTCGCGGTTGCGATTGTAATTGAATACCACGTCGGCGCCGGCCTGCGCGAATGCGCGGACGGATGCGGCGCCAATGCCGCGCGAGCCTCCCGTGATGAGCGCTGCCTTGCCCGCTAGCGAGATCATGATTCTCCTCAGTAAGAGTGCCCGGAGCCGGAAGCCTGACAGATTACTGAGCGCGCCAAATTCAACTGCGAATGGTTGCGCCCCGCGCAGCGGCAATTAATTCTCGAAAAAGCGTTTGCGCTAATGCATCGTCCGCCATGCGTTCCGGATGCCACTGAACTCCTGTGACCCAATTCGAATCGCCGGTCCATTCGACCGCCTCGACAACGCCGTCGGTCGCGCGGCCCACGATGCGGAGATCGCGTCCCGGTTCGCGAATCGCTTGGTGATGCGAGCTATTCACTTGGGCGTCGAGCGCGCCGAAAGTTTTCGCGATGCGCGAGTCGGGAGCAAAGTGCACGGCGTGGAGTGGCTCAGCCGCCGGTTCGCTGGCACCGGGATGAATATTCTTGGTCGGGGAATGCTGGATCGCGGTGCGCAATTCGTTGGGAATGTCTTGGATCAGGCTGCCGTCAAGGAAGACATTGAGAATTTGGATGCCGTAGCAAATTGCCAGCACGGGTTTCGTTTCCGCGAAAGCATGCTCCAGCAAGGCGAGGTCGGTGCGCTCCCGGTCCGCGTCGTCGTCGGCTGATTCGGGATGGCGCGCCGCGCCGTAAAGCGCAGGATTAACGTCGGCGGGGCTGCCGGGGAGAACAATTGCGTCGAGCGTTTCGACAAGGGCTTGCAATTCATTGGAAGGCAACGCCAAGGAAATCTCGACGGCTGCTCCGCCGGCTTGCTCAATGGCGCGCAGGTAGTTCTCGTATTTCTTTCGCACACCTTTAACTTCTTCATTACGTGTGCGATACGGGACACCTATGCGCGGGCAGGATTGATTTTCGCTGACCATGAAGTATCAATCCTACCATCGGCATAGTTTGGCGGCAACGGTTGGAATGGTTCACCAGGAAAGTGATTCGGCGAAGCGGCGAACGGCGCTTGAGAACGCATACGGCTGATCGATATTCGCAATGTGGAAGGCGCGCGGAATAATTTCCAGGCGGCCGTGTTGCGCAGCGGCCAGGAATCTGCGTTCGTGCATCCGAAAGCCGAGATCGAGCGCGCCGTTCAGCAACAGGACACGCCCGGGGTAGAGGGCGAGTCGCGGAGCGAATTGTTTCCCGAAGATTTCGCGCAAACCTTGTGAAGCGCCGCGCATGTAAAAACCCGGCGCGATCAGCGGCTCGGCTTTTTCCGGCGGATATACGAGTCGAAAAAATGTCCGGCTGATCCAATTCAGGGTGGGCTCGGGCAATTCGTCCATCGCCGCGGCTACGAAATGATACGGAAGCGTATGCCAGCCGCGCGGCTCGACCGTGGCGCTGGCGATGACGAGCCCCACGGCCTTTTCGGGGTAGCGCGCGCCGAATTCCATGGCGACATAGCCGCCGAGTGAAATTCCAACGACCAGCGCGCGAGCGTTGGGGGCCTCGCGATTGATGACTTCAGCGATTGTGTCTACGGCTGTGGCCAGGCGAAATGAAATGTGGCTGAGCGCGCCGTGTCCCGGCAAGTCGAGCGCGATCAAACGATAGGAGTTGGCCAGGCGCTCCATTTGCGGCTTCCACATCTTGCGTGTCACGCGCATTCCGTGAACGAACACAATCGCAGGAGCGCCGGGCGGTCCGGCGACATCGTAGGCGTTCGCGTCTGGCATGCCAGGCAGATTCTAACGTGAGTGCGGCAAATCGGAGAGGCAAAGCAACGAGGGAGCGATGAAAATCGGTCGCGCCTCGCTGGCAACGATAACTCTTATCGGTGAACTATCAGTCGGCGAATTCCACGGCCGCGCCAAAACCCGCCAAGGCGACTTCTTTTCCGGTGGCTCTCGCAACCAGTCGCACAGCCGGTTTGCGCTGGCGGTGCGTTTTCGCCCAGGCAACATGGTTCTCTTGAATCTGCTCGATGTGGTGCGGAATATGGCTCACTTGCGTTTCAAGCCATCCGTCGAGGGTCATGATGCCCTTCTTGGGATGCTGAGCCGTGTGCGCCCAAACCGGCTCGGGAATATAACAAAGAATCTGATGGGTCATTTTGCGGAGACGCGTAACGAGGCTAAGCGCTTCGCGCGTGCTCTGGTGAAAGTAACCAAGGGAGCTGGCCCACATGGAAGCGTGGTAGATCAGAGCGGGCGAACCCGGCTGCGCGATGAACTGGCGGCAGCGGATGTACGCTTCGGCTTCGCTATCGGCGAGATGCAGAATGATTTCGTGGATGCTCCAACGATCCGTGGCGGGACGATAGAGCCACATTTTCTTGGGGCACTTGCGGAGCGCCTCCGCGAGAAAGGTCGGTCCGCGCCCAAAAGCTTCGAGTTTCTTTTGCCGCCCTTGCGGTTGCATGGAAGACTCCTTGGCCTACTTAAGGGTTAGACGCAGAAAGGGCAATTGAGTTGCCGCGAATCTTCATAAATCTTTTACGCATGTGCCTGAAACAAAGTTCCTTGCGCGTCTCCCTATTTTGGGGGTCTGGTTGGCGTTGTCCAAAGGTGGGAATGGGCGTTCGCGTTTGGGACGATTTCCACAGGTGGGCGAAAAGCACGTTTGCGTCCCAATAGCGAACACGGTTCAGAGCAAGCCGTCAGGGAACCCCCGCCTACCCCCTTTGGGCTTAGGCTAACGCTTAAGTTAACGATGTTTGGCGTGGTCTAGGGATGTGGCGATGATGTTCTTGTCGAGACAGTACCAGTGGCGGCGCACTTCGCCCACCAGGTACAGCGAGCCGGTCACGAATATTGCGTCTTCCGGCGCGGCTGATGAAATTGCTAGGTTTAGAGCTGTTGCAGGATCGCCTACCACTTGAAAGCGGCGAGCGAGGTGCGACGTCATCTCCGCGAGCAGCGGCGCGGAAATGGCGCGGGACTGGCGCGGCTCAGTGAGAAAGACTTCGTGGGCGCGCGGAAACAGGAAGCCGGCAATTTCGTCGACAGCTTTGTCGCGCATGGCTCCGTAGACCAGCCAGATGCGTTTCCCGGCGAGATGCGTTTCCCAAAATGCGGCTAACTCGCGTGCGGCAGCGGGATTGTGCGCGCCATCGAGGAAAACTGCGGGTGCGCTAGACAATTGTTCCAGGCGGCCCGGCCATCGAACGTTGCGAATGCCGTTGCTTATGGCCTCGTCGGTGATGGAGAATCCGCGCGCGGCGAGAAGGCGAGCAGCAGTAGCTGCCGCAAGCGCGTTGCGCACTTGAAAACGGCCGGGCAGCGGAATCTCCAGCGCCAGCGGGTTGGCGGAATGTGCTGGCGTGGCATTGACTCGATGGCGTCCGGCTGAGGCGCTGAGTATTTCGACGCGCCACTCGGTATCGATCTCGATGAGACGCGCGTCGACTTCCGCGGCGCGGCGCGCGATGACGGCGCGAGCCTCGGGGCGCTCCGCCGAGCTGACCACCCAGCCGCCTGGCTTAATGATTCCCGCCTTTTCGGCAGCGATTTCCGCGATGGAGTGTCCAAGAAAATTCTCGTGGTCCAGGTCGACTTGCGTGATCACCGCAACCTCTGGCTGAAGAATATTCGTGGAGTCGAGCCGCCCGCCCATCCCGACTTCATATACGGCGAAATCAACGGGACGTCGCGCGAAGGCGCTGTAAGCCATCGCGGTGACGCATTCGAAATAAGTAGGATGAGCGGCAAGCTCGCCCGAGGCAAGGAGGGTTTCGATCGCGGCCTGGACGCGCGTAAATTCGGCGGCGAAAGCCTCATCGGAAATCGCTTGGCCATCGAATTGAATACGTTCATTGATGCGTTCCAGATGTGGAGAGGTGAAGAGACCGGTCGAAAGTCCCGCGGCTCGCAAAATAGATTCCAGCATCGCTGCTGTGGACCCTTTGCCATTCGTGCCGGCAATATGCGCGGAAGGAATCGCCCGATGCGGCGCGCCCAAATGGTCCGAAAGGACGCGGATGTTTTCGAGGTCGAATTTCTGCACGCGAGCCTGTTGCGGGGCGGCGAGTTCTTTGCCGAGGGACAGCAGGCGGGTAACGGAATCTCCGTAATTCATTGCGCCAACTTAGCCGACGAAAAAATCGAGGGCTTGCGAGATGTAAGGCTTGAGCTCTTTGCGCGGGACGATGGCGTCCAGGAAACCGTGCTGGACGAGAAACTCGGCGCGTTGGAATCCGTCAGGCAGCTTCTGACGGATGGTCTGCTCGATGACGCGCGGGCCCGCGAAACCGATCAACGCCCCCGGCTCGGCAATATTCAGATCCCCCAGCATCGCGAAGCTGGCCGTGACGCCGCCGGTCGTAGGATCGGTGAGCACGGAAATGTACGGGACACGTGCTTCGTCAAGGCGGCCCAGAGCTGCGGAGACTTTGGCCAGCTGCATCAGGCTGACCATGCCCTCCTGCATGCGTGCGCCGCCGGAACACGACACGATAATCAACGGCATTTTGCGTTCGGCGCTGCGCTCGGCTGCGCGCGTCACTTTTTCGCCGACCACTGCCCCCATCGAGCCCCCGGCAAAAGCAAACTCCATCGAACAGCAAATTACGGGACGTCCATTCAGGTGCCCTTCGACGCTGAGGACTGCGTCATTGACGCCGAGTTTATTCTGCGCATCACGCAGGCGCTGTGAATACGGCTTGGTGTCGACGAATTTCAGCGGGTCGGTCGAGGCCAGCTCCGCGTCATGCTCGACCCACTTCCCGTCGTCAAGCAGCAGTTCCAGGCGCCGTTTTGCCCCAAGACGAAAATGATTCCCGCACTTGGGGCACACTTCCCAGTTCGCTTCGAGATCTTTTTTCCAAATGATGGAGCGGCACCCGTCGCACTTGATCCACAGGCCTTCCGTCTTGACGCGGCGCTCTTCATTCGGCGTCGCTTCGATGGGCTTGTTGTCTTTTTTGAACCAGGCCATGGATGATTTTCTTTCCGATTAGTAATCGATGCCGCGCTGCGCAAGGATGCCTTTCGTGTAAGGATGCTTGACTTCGCGCATCTCGGTGACCAGATCCGCCAGTTCCACCAATTTCGGATGCGCATTGCGCCCCGTGCAAATCACGTGCACTTGTTCGGGACGCTTCGCGAGCGCATCCGCCACTTTTTCGGGGTCGAGAATCTTGTAGCTAATCACGTAATTAATCTCGTCGAGGATCACCAGATCGTATTTGCCGCTGTAAATCTGTTCGCGGCCGAAATTCCAGCACTCTTCGCAAAGCTTGATGTCTTCCGGGTCCGTATCGGCGCCGCCGACTTTGATGAAGCCGCGGCCCATGGGACGAATTTCGAATTTATCGTCGCCCAGCATTTTCGCGGCGTCCAGTTCGCCATAATGCCACGAGCCCTTGATGAATTGCACCATCAGCACGCGCAATCCCTGCCCCACCGCGCGAAACGCCGTGCCCAGCGCGCAAGTGGTCTTGCCTTTGCCCGGGCCAGTGTAGACGATCAGCAGTCCTTTTCCTTCCGGCATTTAACCTCGCAGGAGAGTTTGGGAACGGATATTAGTCTCGCCGCTGCGTGGATAAACGTCAAGCGCACGCAATGGCGGAGCAGATATTCAGCCTTGTTGGGTTTTTGCCTGCGGATATAAGATGGCGCAGGAGAGTCAGGAGCAATCATGGCCAATCAACCACCACTGAAATACGTCTTCTACATTGCTGCCTCCCCGGAGAAGGTGTGGGAAGGCTTTGCGTCGCGGGAGTCGAATCGCATCATCTTCGCGGGCGCTGAGTTTCAGGCGGACTTCAAGCCTGGTGGCTCGCTCGCATGGGTGGGCCCGGGACCCGATGGCAAGCCCATGACCTACGTCCGAGGTAAGGTCTTGCGGTTTGAGCCGCCAAAAGTCTTTCAGTACACCTTCGCAATGGGCCAAAATGAAAAAGCGTCACGCGCAACTATCGAACTCGTGCCCGAGACCGAAGCCACCAAAGTAACGGTGACGCATGACGACTGGGCCGAGGACGATGCCACTTACGCTGCCTGCGCCGATGGATGGCCGCGCATTCTTTCCCGCCTGAAGACTCTGCTTGAGACCGGCAAGACATTCAAGCCGCATTGATACCATTCATACAAGGTGGGAATGGCGAGGGGGTAGAGAGAACAAAGTGGCGAGATGGGAGGATCAACTGTGGTGCATGAACTGCGGATTTATCACGTGGTCCCCGGAAAGATAGAGAACTTGGTCGCCCGCTTCCGGGACCACACGATGAAGCTTTTTGCCGACCATGGAATCAAGAGTGTTGCGTATTGGACTGCGCTGGACGAACCGGTGAAAAGCAGCACGTTCTTTTACATTCTGGAGCATCCGAGCCGGGAAGCGGCGGCAGCGAACTGGAAGGCCTTCCAGGACGATCCGGAGTGGAAGAGGGTGAAGGCGAAATCGGAAGAGAATGGGAAATTGGTGGAGAAGATTGACTCGACGTTTTTGACGCTGACGGATTTCTCGCCGCGGTTGGGCTAACTACGCTTCCACGGGGCATTGCTAGACGGGTTGTTCTTATTCGGCCGCGTATGCACCGCGCTTTCGGTCAGGTCCCGATTAACGCGGTTATCGGACAATTCCCGCTGGCAGCCGCGGAAATCCGTTCGAGCGAAGTCGGAGGCTCCTTCGGAGCTCGCCGCCGATTTGCGGGCAGATGACGGGGTACTCGGAAACTGCTCAGGCGGGCTTCGCCGCAGCGCGCCGCATCCGATAAAAACCACGCACCAATACAAACACGAGCAGCGCGCTGAGCGCGACCGTGATCGCGGTCCAAGTCGAAACAGAACCATTCGCACCCGTCATATAGTCTGGAATCTCCGAGAAGCCCCACATCGCATCCATCAGCCGCTTCTCGTTGGGGAGCCCGTTACTCAAAGCTCGGTACTGTTCGAAAGCGCGCTGAAACGGCAGAAAACTGATCAGAAAACCCACACTGCCCACCAGGAGCGCAGCCGGACCATAGTCCGCCATCCAGCAAAGCACTTTCCGCCAGATGGTCTTTGCCTTTGGAATCCGGCTGGGCCAGAGTTCCACCATCAAGATTCCCGCAAACGCCGCCAACGCGCCCACCACGGACAAAATCGCGAAGCTCTGCACCCATCTTGCCATTTTTCGGAAATCCTGCGCCGTCGCGTCATTCGTCGGATTGTTGGCGAATCGCATTTTCGTGGCACGTTCGTCGATTTCGTTGAGACGCGTCGTTGCTCTATGTTCATCTTCCGTTTTGCCCGCGCTTGAATAAAGAGCGACGAGCTCTTTGTCAGCTTCCCGCGAAACTGCCCAGCCAATGAGCCTCTCAATGTCTGTCCCGCTTCCGTCCGCCATTCGCACCCCAAACGTACTTACTTCGTTGAGCAAACTCTCCGCTCGTTTCAGGTCGCCCGCCGCTCGCGCCCTCTGTGCTTCGTGAATTTTGACATCCGCAAAAATCCTCAAGTTCAGCAAGTTGGGAATCGCGTGAGACCACAGTCCAAAAAGAACTACCGTCGGGGACAAGTTCTTCTCCCGATTCCAAACCGTCCTCGTCAGTTGGACGTGCCTCTGAAAGTAGCTGTCATACCGCGGGGACTCGTAGGCGCGTTCCATCAGTTCCATCCACTTCGAATTGCTCTCTACGGCTTGGAAGTCCGGATCCTTCATGGCGTTATGTCCGAAGTACAGGTTCTGAACGTGCAGGTTCCCGGCAACTATGTCCGCCTCAACCAAGTAAGGCACGGCGTTGTCCGGATCAGCCGCCTGCAGTCGTGCGAGCCATTCCGCTTTCGGCGGTTCATAATTCGACAAAGAATGGCTTTTTGCCCCGTAAAGCCAGATGAACTCTGGATCAAGCGCAACTGCTCGTTCGGTCAAATCTTCCGCACGATTCGGATCGCCGGTGCGCAGCGCGACAAACGCAAGCGTGCTCGCATCTTTCTCTCTTTCGGCACGGAGCCCAAGCTCATTCAGCATCCGTTCGTCTGAATTCGATTGCCGGTATTCCTGCCAACTTGACCGCACCGTTCGAATCGCCTCGCGACCCTCCGGCAGGGCTAGCAGCAACGCGGCGACCGCCAAAACCACCGCCGTGAACACTCGCGATCGCCTTGGAAGCAGCGAAGAACCCTCCGGCCCAGCCGCGCCGCCCGATAGGGAGCTGCCCGCAGGAAGTTTCATCCACTTCCAACCACTCGAAAGCACCGAACGTGAGAAGAGCATAATTCCTCCGAACGACCACTTCACCGTTTCAAACGCACTCCTCGTCTCATCAATCTCCGCCGTCAGCGCCAGCCCCCACGCGCGATTCTCGTCCGGCCAATGACGCACAGCCCATCCCAGCGCCCAGCGCGCAAAGCGCACCGTCATCGAATTTTCCTGTGAGGACATGTTCATGCTTTGTGCTCCGCTGCCGCGGGTTTCCAGAAGCGCTGTTCCAGCGCCGCCCGAATCTCTTCCCGAGCCCATTTCCGCGCATTCCCCGATAGCCGGTAAAGGTGCCGCGGTGGCCGCCCGGGGACTTTCGCCTCTTCCCACCGCGTTTCCAGCCAATGCAGTTTGTCAAGTCTCATCAGGATGGGATAAAGCGTCCCGGAAGGAATTCCCGTGCTTTGGCTCAGCGAATACCCGTGCTGCCATTGCCCCGGACGCCCAAGCAGGGCATCCAGCACCGTCAATGTTTGCCGAGAGAGCCGAATTCGCAGTCCCATGATGTAATTCTACATAGATAGATATAGTCAATCAAGCTTCACTTCTTGCCGGGTTCCTTATCTCTAACCCCTGGTAAACGCTGTTATCGGACAATTCCCCTTGGCGCCGCCGAAGTCCTCTCGGCGAACTCGGAAGCTCCATTCGGAGCTTGCCGCCGATTTGCGGGCGAATGACGAGGTATTCGAAGACTCGCCCGGTACAGAGATTCGCAATACGTGATCCGAGCGCAGTCGACGTGTGACGTCAAGAAAGCTGAAGAGTAGACCGCACGGACTCTGCCACGGAGGCGATACGCGCGCGTGACGTAGGCGACATTTCCTTGCCCGCGGCGTTCGCTTCGCGCACCACCAGCCAGATTCCGGGATGGTAGACGGCCCCGTCCTTGCAGATTGCGCCGGTGAGTTGCGCGATTGAGAGATTGCTGCCCATGAAT
>DASRQP010000091.1:0-7934 GCA_035696585.1 Candidatus Acidiferrales bacterium
GACAAAAAGTCCTACGAGCAAACCAATCACGGGCGCGATGAAAATGAAAATCACAGGGAGCGTCCAACCGTGCCACAGGATGGCTTTGAATCCCGCCGCAGCAATGGCTGCTCCGCCGTATCCGCCCATCAGCGCGTGCGAGGAGCTGCAAGGAATCCCCAGGCGAATGGTTGCGTAATTCCAGATAATCGCGCCCGTCAATCCGGCGAGCAGCACTTGTTGATTGACCAGATGCAAGTCAACGAGGCCTTTGCCCATGGTTGAGGCCACGGCCGTGCCGAAAGTCAACGGCGCGACGAAATTCCAGAATGCCGCCCATATCACCGCCCACGAGGGCCGAAGCACTCGCGTGGAAACAATCGTGGCGATGGAACTGGCGGCGTCGTGCCAGCCGTTGGTGAAGTCAAACATCAAGCTGACGACAACGATGATTACCAGCAGGTGAAAGGTGTTCACGCCCTTCGTTCCTCGCGGCGAACCGAGCGCTCCGCGCGATTGCGTTGCCGGGCGGCAACGTGCCGGCTTGGCGGTTGGCTGAGATTCATGCGTTTTTCAGGGTGATGGTTTCGATGACGTTGGCGACGTCTTCGCATTTGTCCGCGGCGATTTCGAGCACTTCGATGATTTCTTTCCACTTGATGATTTGGACGGGATCTTTTTCCTGCTCAAAAAGGGTGGCGATTAAGTTGCGGCAGAGACGGTCGGCTTCGTTTTCGAGGCGATTGATTTCGATGCAATGGCTGAGGACGTGATCTTTCTGTTCGAGGACGCGGACGGCGGCGACCATTTCCTTCGTGGCGTCAAGGAGAGCGCGCGCGAGGTCCACAACTCCCGGGCGGATTTCCTCGATGCGATACGTGACGAGGCGGCTGGCGGCTGCGTCGGTGAGATCGAGGACGTCGTCAATTTTGCTGGCAAGCTCGTGGATGTCTTCGCGGTCGAAAGGAGTGATGAAGGTGCGATTCAGCTTCTTGAGCAAATTGTGGGTGATGGTGTCGTTGGCGTGCTCGATGTCTTTAATTTTTTCGGCGGAGGCGACGGGATTCGAGAAATCCTCAAGCATAGCCACCATGGCTTGGGCGGCTACGTGAACGTTTTCGGCGAGCTCCACGAACATATTATGGAAGCCCTTTTCGCGAGGCAGAAGTTTGCTGAGTAGTCCGGGCATGGAAGCGAGTCAGTCCTGTTTTTATCGGAATTGCTAAGGCGACCCACTATACCGGAAGGGAATCTGTCGGGCAAGGAAGCGGCGGGAAGGGGCGGGTGCTAAGGCAAAAAAAACCGCCCGGCAGAATCGCCGGACGGTGGAGAGCCGTACAGAAGCTAGTTATGAGCTAGACGCGATGGTGGTCGCCGCGGCCGTCTGGTTTGTGATTTGGCTTCTCTTTATCGGGGTGGCGATTCCCGTTGTCCTTCTGGCTACGCTGGTTGTTGTTCTGACGCGCATTGTTGGCCTGACGATTTCCTTGATTGCGATCCTGGTTGCGGAAATCACCGCGGTTTTGGTTTTGGCCGCCGCGATTCCCGTTGGCGTTGTTGTTGAAGCGTTCGTTACCACGAGCGTTTGCGTGCACGACGCCGCGGTCGCTGAATGCGCCGGGGCGAGGCGTTGCCGCGACGTCAGGGCGCCCGTGATTGAAGTTGGCGAACTGCGCGCGATTGTGACTGGCTTCGTCGCGGTGCTGGTCCTGCTCACGCGTCGGGTCCATATGACGTTCGTGATCGTAAGACTCTTCTTCGCGGCCTGGTCGCGCGTCGATGCCGCCGTGGCCGCCATTGAAGCTGACGCGCGTGACGTTGTTCACGACGACGGTGCGATTGAACGTGTTGTGGATCACGGTGACGTTCACGTTGTTTACGGAGCGGTTGTAGAAGAACTCACGGCCGCGCCATTCGCCTCCGAAGAAGCCGACGCCGGTGTAACCGAAGCCGTAGTTAATGCCGCCATAGAAGCCGACATGGGGTCCCCAATAGCCGCGGTGCCAGACGTAAACACCTTCGCCCCAGCCCCAATAGCCGGGTGTCCAGAGAAAGCCGGGTTCAGGAGCGAGCACCCAAGTGCCGGGCACCCAATAGTAGCCGTCGTCGCCATAGGCCCAGTAGCCAGGCGTCCACATATAGCCCGGGCCAGGGCAGATCGGTTGCGCATAGACGGGCAGGGCCGGAGGGCCGACGCGGATAGACACGCCGATGCGGACCTGTGCGTGAGAGGCTGCCGGTATGGCCAGCATTACAAAAGCAAGCAGGAACCACTGCAAGAACCGATATTTACGCATCCTTGTCACCTCGAAGAAGTCTTTGACTGCAACGCCCGCACTTAATAAAACACCCCGGGGAACGAAAAGTTGTGGCCGCTTCGAAACAGGCAGCAGCAGCGACCCGATGAGATTGAGCGTAGCGCGGCGAATGGGCGGGTTCAAGAACTTGGCGGCAAGGCGTGTCCATTCGGAACCTGTCCGATTGGGCAGGCGCGGTTATGCGGGTGGTGGTTTTGTAATGGGAAGCCTGACATAATCTGCGGCGCGATGAGTCTTGAAGCGGGAACACGTTTAGGTCCGTATGAAATTCATGCGCCCATTGGCGCGGGCGGAATGGGCGAAGTGTATCGCGCGCGGGATACGCGGTTGGGACGCGACGTGGCGATAAAAATTCTGCCAGCGCATTTGACCGAGAAAGCTGACGCGCGACAAAGATTTGAACGTGAAGCGCGCGCCGTTTCTTCGCTGAACCATCCGCACATCTGCACGCTCTACGACATCGGGCATCAGGACGGAACTGATTTCCTCGTGATGGAGTATCTGGAAGGCGAAACGCTGGCAAAGCGTTTGGAAAAAGGGCCGCTGGCGACAGCGGAGCTGCTACGGATCGCGATTGAAATTGCGGATGCGCTGGAGAAGGCGCACCGGCAGGGGATCCTGCATCGCGATTTGAAGCCGGGAAACATCATGCTGACAAAGGGCGGCGCGAAGCTGCTGGACTTCGGTCTGGCGAAGGCAGGAGCCGACGCAATGGTCGCTGCGCCCGCACTCACGAGTTTCACTCAATCCGTGAATCAGGGAAGGTCAGAGCCGCTGACGGCGGAAGGGACGATTGTCGGAACGTATCAGTACATGTCGCCGGAACAGATGGAGGGGAAAGAAGCGGACGCGCGCAGCGATATTTTTTCGTTTGGCGCGGTGCTGTTCGAAATGGCCACTGGCAAGCGCGCGTTCGAAGGAAAAACGACGGCGAGCGTGATTGCGGCGATTCTCGAACGCGAACCGCCGGCGATTTCGCAATTGCAGCCAATGTCACCGCCGGCGCTGGACCGCACGGTGAAGATTTGTCTGGCAAAAGATCCCGACGAACGATTTCAATCGGCGCATGACGTGAAATTGCAACTGGAATGGATACGTGATGGGATTTCACAGGCAGGGGTGCCGGCACCGGTTGCTGCGCACCGGAAAACACGGGAGGGAATTGCGTGGGCTGCGGCAGCGCTACTGATGATCGTGGCGGCGATTTTCGCTACCGGATATTTTTTGCGCGCTCCGCGGGATGAGCCTGCGATTCGCGCCTCCATCAAACCACGCGCGGGCACGACCGTCATAAGCATCACAAGCTACAACGGCGGAACGGCGGGTTTTGCCATTTCACCGGACGGTCTTCGCATCGCGTATGTGGCCGTGGGAACCGATGGCAGGTCACAGTTGTGGGTTCGACCGATGGACTCGTGGCAAGCGCAGCCACTCGAGGGCACTGAGGGCGCAAGCATGCCATTCTGGTCGCCCGACAGCCGGTTCATCGGATTTTTTGCGGACGGAAAACTAAAAAAAATTGAGGCATCAGGGGGCGCGCCGCTAGCGCTTGCGGATGCGCCAGCGGGTCGAGGCGGCACGTGGAATCGAGATGGGACAATCCTCTTTACACCGTTCTTCAGCACTCCGGTTTTCCGTGTGTCGGTAGCAGGCGGTGTCGCGACACCCGTGACAACCCTTAATCGCAACAGCAATGAATCCACGAACCGGTGGCCGTACTTCTTGCCGGATGGCCGGCACTTTCTCTATCTAGCCGGCAATCCGCTGACGCCGACGGGAAGTCCGACCAATTCCATCATGGTTGGCTCGCTCGATTCGAAAGAAACGAAGTTCCTGTTTCACAGCCATTCCAACGCCATCTACGCGTCGGGCAACGTGCTCTTTCTTCGGCAGAATACGTTGATGGCGCAGCCGTTCGACACCAAGCGTCTCGAATTGGACGGTGATGCCGTTCCAATCGCAGAAGATGTGGAAGATGTTGCGCCGCGAGTGCAGGGCAGCTTCTCCGCGTCTGACAATGGAACGCTGGCTTACTTGGAGACAGCCAGCGCTGCCCGTCAGCTTTTGTGGTTCGACCGGAGCGGCAAGCAAGTGGGAGCGGTGCCCGGAACGGACAGCTATGCGGATCCGCATATCTCGCCCGATGGCAAAGAGCTCGCCTTTGTTCTCGAATCGCCCGCAACGGATCTCTGGCTTTACGATATGACTCGCGGAGTAAAGACTCGATTCACGTTTGGCTCCGGCAATGAATCGCCGAACTGGTCGCCCGATGGCAGCCGCGTGGCGTTTACGTCAATTCGCGGCGGTGAATTCGGAATTTATGAAAAACCTGCCGATGGCTCAGGGCATGAAGAGGTCCTTGTCCCATCTGGTCCGGAGCAGATTTACCCGTTGGACTGGTCCCCGGACGGAAAACTGCTTGCGTACTTTGAGTGGGGGCTCAGCGCGACGGCACAAGCGCAAATGTGGATACTTCCGTTGAAGGATCGCAAACCATATGTGTTTAGTCAGCTGCAGCAATCATCGTCTCCTTCTTCCCGTTTTTCGCCGGATGGCAAATGGCTGGCTTATAGCTCAACGGAATCGGGGAGGACGGAGGTTTACGTGACGCCATTTCCGGGACCTGGAGGCAAGTGGCAGATCTCGACGGATGGCGGGTCGTTCCCGCAATGGAGGCACGATGGCAGCGAACTCTTCTACATTTCGCTCGACGACAAACTCATGTCGGTGCAAGTAAAGGAAAACGGATCGAGTTTTGTGGTCGGGGCGGTTAAGCCGCTTTTTCAAACGAAGCCGTATTTTGGCCTGTTCACGGCGAATTTGTTCGATGTGACAGCGGATGGACAGCGGTTCATCATTCCGTACGATTCGGGGCAGGCGAACAGAACGATCTCGCTGGTGCTGAACTGGCCGGCGCTGCTGAAAAAGCGGTGATGAGTGGTCAGTGATGGTCAGTGACGAGTGAGGAGCAATCCGAACGAACTTCGACATCGCCATGAATGGCATCGCGACGCTGGGAATGACAATCTGGTGGATTGTGTAACGTAGGGCAAGAAAAAGGGCGCTCCAAGAGAGACGGAGCGCCCGAAATTCAAAAACCTCACGTCAGGTTGCGCAACGGCGGCGCAACCGGGACGTGAGCTACAGAGAAACGTCTTAGTACATGCCGCCCATGCCGCCACCGCCGGGACCACCGGCGCCAGCAGCCTTCTTGTCGTCTTCCTTGATGTCGGCCACGAGAGCTTCCGTGGTGAGCATCAGGGCCGCGATGGACGCCGCGTTCTGCAGCGCCAAGCGGGTGACTTTTGCGGGATCGATGACGCCAGCCTTGACCATGTCGCCATATTCGCCGGTATCGGCATTGAAGCCGAAGTTGTCGTCCTTCGAATCGCGAACGCGGCCAACGATGACCGCGCCTTCTTCTCCCGCGTTGTGAGCGATTTGCCGCATGGGCTCTTCGAGAGCGCGCTTGACGATGTTGACGCCGATTTCCTCATCGCCAGTGGCCTTGATCTTCTCGAGCGCCGCTACGCAGCGGAGCAGAGCAACGCCGCCGCCGGGGACAATGCCTTCCTCGACCGCAGCGCGTGTGGCGTGCATGGCGTCTTCGACGCGAGCCTTCTTTTCCTTCAGCTCGGTCTCCGTCGCCGCGCCTACCTTGATGACGGCAACGCCGCCAACGAGTTTGGCCAGCCGCTCTTGCAGCTTTTCCTTGTCGTAGTCCGAGGTGGTGTCCTCGACCTGCGTGCGGATCTGCTTGACGCGGCCTTCGATCTCGCCGGGCTTGCCGTAGCCTTCGACAATGGTGGTGTTGTCCTTGTCGATGGTGATTTTCTTGGCGCGGCCCAGGTCTTCGACCTTTACGTTTTCGATCTTGATGCCAAGGTCCTCGGTGATAGCGCGTCCGCCGGTGAGCGTGGCGATATCCTCGAGCATGGCCTTGCGGCGGTCACCAAAGCCCGGGGCCTTGACTGCGGCGCATTGCAGCGTGCCACGGAGCTTGTTGACAACCAACGTTGCGAGCGCTTCGCCTTCGACGTCTTCGGCGATAACCAGCAACGGCTTGCCCATTTTCGCGATCTGCTCGAGAAGCGGGAGCAAATCCTTCATGGAGCTGATTTTCTTTTCGTGGATGAGAATGCGGACATCCTCGAGGGCGCATTCCATGCGCTCGGGATCGGTGACGAAGTAAGGGGAAAGGTAGCCGCGGTCGAATTGCATTCCTTCGACCACTTCGAGCGTGGTTTCCATCGTCTTGGATTCCTCGACGGTGATCACGCCATCCTTGCCGACCTTCTTCATCGCTTCCGCGATGATGGCTCCGATTTGTTTGTCGTTATTGGCGCTGATCGTGCCGACTTGCGCGATCATGTCGCCCTTCACGTCTTTGTGGAGCTTCTTGATTTCCTCGATGGCGACTTCAACGGCCTTCTCGATGCCGCGCTTGAGGGCCATCGGGCTTGCGCCGGCCGCGACCGTCTTCACGCCTTCGCGGAAGATGGCCTGAGCCAGAACAGTTGCCGTGGTGGTGCCGTCGCCGGCGACGTCGGAAGTTTTCGACGCGACTTCGCGGACCATTTGGGCGCCCATGTTTTCGAGCGGATCGGGCAGCTCGATTTCCTTGGCGACGGTGACGCCGTCCTTGGTGATGATCGGCGCGCCGAATTTCTTTTCGATGACCGCGTTGCGCCCCTTGGGGCCCAGCGTGATCTTGACGGCGTCAGCCAGAATATTGACGCCCCGCAGAATCGACTGGCGCGAATTCTCACCAGTCACAATTTGCTTTGCCATGAGAACTAGTCCTCCTCAATTCCTCTTGAATGAATTGCCCGGCGGAATGCTCCGCGAGGGTTGTTACTTTCTGCCGGAAGCCGCTTTTGCAGCGCCGCCGAGTTTGGCGAGGATCTCGTCTTCTTTCAGGATGAGATATTCCTCGTCGTCAATCTTGATTTCGTTGCCACTGTATTTGCCGAACAGGATGCGATCGCCGGCTTTTACGTCGAGGGGAACTCGCTGGCCTTTCTCGAGTTTTCCTGCTCCAACGGCGACAACTTCACCTTCCTGGGGCTTTTCTTTTGCCGTGTCGGGGATGATGATTCCGCCCTTGACGGTTTCCTTCTCTTCGAGCCGCTTCACGAGCACACGGTCGTGCAGCGGGGTAATGTTCACTGCCATTTTTCGTAACCTCCGCTAAGAGACTTCGGGATTATCGCGAGGGTAGGTGCAGGGGACAATTAGCACTCCTCTTCGACGAGTGCTAATATATGCAGTTTTCGGACGACTGTCAAGGAATTTCCAGACAGTTTTGGAAATTCAGCGATTTCCTCTTGAGCCTCGCTGTTTACCTATCTTGTTTATATACAGTCGGTTGCCATACTGCAAGGTTTTCCCGACACTTGGGCATTGAAGTGCGATGCGCGGTGCGAGTAGAATCCGACACCAACGCGACCAAATGCCTGCACTTTTCTATATTCGACTGATTGCGTTTACGGCCGGGGCACTGCTGCACCTGTTCTTGTTGGCGTTGATTGTGGGGCACCGGCGGCCGCGACGATTTGAACGCGTGCTGTTCTTCTTGATCCTCGCGCTGTTTTTCTTCTACTCAGGCGCATTGCTGGCTACGAACGCAACGATTCA
>DASRQP010000092.1:0-6644 GCA_035696585.1 Candidatus Acidiferrales bacterium
GACGGTCGATCGTGCGCTACCTCGGCACAGAAGCGCTCGGGCCCAACGGCCAAGTGCGCCAGGGAGTTTTCGTCGCGGATCGCTACGGCGAGCTATACGCGCAATGGATTGTCGAGAAAGATGGCGAATTGCCCCGCATGAGCGCGATTCTGAAAGCCCTTGAGCAAGTCGAAGTTGCCTGCGAAGAATGCCAAGTCTCCGTCTGGCCCATCGAAGGCTGAAGTCCCTAGCGCGACCCCAGGTTAAAAATCACCGTGATGCAAGTATCAACGGTGACCGGAGTGCCATTGAGCGTCGTCGGTTGATATTTCCATTGTCTAACCGCATCCATTGCGCTGGAGATCAGAGCCGGCGGACCGCTCACATAGGATAGATCCTCTACTGATCCGTCTTTGCCAATCTCTGCGGAAAGCAATATTGTTCCCTGGACGTGAGCTTCCTTCGCCGCCACCGGATATTCCGGACTGACCTGGTAGATAAGCCTTGCGGCTTGGATCGTAGCTCCCGATTTGACCTGAGGTTGCGGCCCTTGAGCCGCTACAGAATCAGGTATTTCGGGCTTGCCCATATATCTGAAAGCTCCTTCATCGTAAACGAAAAATGCGATCGTCGATATGTTTCTACCCTTGCGAAACCACACGGTGTACATAGGCTCATGCTGTTTTCGAAATGCAAGCAGCCTAATAGCAGGCGGACCGAGCGCCTTGGTTTCAGGCTCGGTTTGAACAGCCATGAACGAGGGTGCGGCGCAGGGCTTGTTGAAATCCACGACCTCAAGACGGCCCGCAAAGCCCTCCTGACGCAACTTCTTCAAGGCCCCCGCCATAGCCTGCGGAAGCCCCTTTGCCGTTGGCTCATAAGAAAGCGCAAGTTGAGCACCGACCGTATCTCCGAAGATGGATTTGAACCAAGCGTCAGGATTGGGTAGGACTAGGGATTGGAGATAAGGCGCGAGGGCGTTCGTGTCGCCATGCTTTTCGAGTTCGAGCATGCCCCTCATCAGCTTGTCCAGACCGGCGGCTGAATCCGGATAAACGGGAATCAGAGGCACAACGGAAGTCGTCGAAGTTTGTTGTGGCGTAGTCGCCGATTGCGATGGAGGCAATTGTTGCGCGAAAGCGGCGGATGCGCTGCACAAGACCAATAGCAACGGCAGCGCCGTAATGCCAATTACACGGCGAGGTTGTCCAGCACTCATCGGCTGAGCCCGTAGTTATACTCAAACGGATACACCGCTTCCTGAGGTTTGCCGTCCACCATCAATGGCGTGAACCGCCATTTCTTCACTGCATCGATGGTCGCTTTCACGTAAGGACATGTACCGTGAATCACGTGCAAATCGCGAACTGTACCGTCCGTTCCGATTACTCCCCACAATTTCACGTTCCCAGTGTTTCCCGGCATATTGAAGCCTGTCGGATAGATCGCCTGCACTTCCTTGATCAGCTTCGGGGGTTGAACGTCATTGCCCAAGAAGTGATTCTGCGGAGCCTGTATTTGCAAATTGCCGAGATATCGGAATCCGCCATCCACATAGGCAAACGGAAATAGCTCGCGATACCCGTTATTCTTGAGAAATCGCACTTCATAAAGAGCGGTGCTCTGCTGTTCGCGCGCCACCAGTACGGGATACTCCGTTTCATTCGCCTCATTCGTGCAAGCGTCCTTGAACCTGATGACTTCCACCGTGTCGTATTTCAGCCCTGTCTCTGTCTGCAAAGTGTTCGCAAACAACGCAGGCAGGCTCTGCTCCACGCCCTGATAGTTCTGAGCAAAGCGCGTGCCGTCCCGATCGCCAAATTGCGAGGCGAACCATGAATCGGGACTGGGCAGGAGCAACGCATGGTAGTAGCCATTCAGTTCTTGATTTTCTCCGTGACCAGACAGAGCAAGCATCTGCTTCATCATTTTGGTCAACCCTCCGGCCGAGTCTGGATACGACGGAATCGGCTGGTAATTCCCGGGCGAGCCCGGCTGCGACGTAGCGGCGGCCTGCGACGCCAGATGGAATTGAACGGTAATCGTAGTGTCGACCGTCACCGGTTGGCCATTCAACAACACTGGATTGAATCGCCATTGGCGTACTGCGGTTTCCGCCGCAGGAATGAACACGGGGTTGCCGCTTGTCGCGTCCATTGATTGTACGGTCCCATCGGGAGCGATAATTGTGTGCAGGATCACGGACCCTTCTAGCCTCTGCGTGAGTGCCTCGGGCGGGTAAACTGGCAGAACACGATGCGCGATGTGCCCCTCGAGCACGTCTTCTCCAATACGGACCCTCTTCGGCATTTCTGATGGAGTCGCGGCCTCAGCTTCTGCTAAATCTGGCACCAGGCGCAGGTCCGCCAGGGGTCCCAGATAACGGAATGCACCCTCGCTATACACAAAATATGCCCAGCGCATCGTTAGACCGTTTGCAGATTTGAAGTTCACCGCATAAAAAGTTTGAGGTTGTTTCAGCAACCCAAGGAAGTAACTATCCTTATCGGTTGTGCCGCTGTCGCCCGCTTTAGTGAAACTCATGGCCGCAATGTCGGTCATCTGCGCGGCAATCGCACGGTCGATATCGCCGGCCAATTGGAAATCGCGGGCATTGCCCCACGACTCATAGAACGCCGCGAACTGCCGGCCGTCGTTGCCACCAAACGCGCCTGCAAACCATGCGGCGTCATTCGGAAGAATCAGTGACCGCAGAAACGGCGCCAGGGCTTGCTCGCCCCCTCGTTTTTGAGCCGCGATCATTTCCCAGACAAGCTTCTGCAAGCCTTCTGTCGAATTGTCGTAAGAAGACGTGGCACCAGATTGCACCAGCCGTGCTGGCTTTGCGAATACCAGCGTCATTACGAACAACAAGCACACCACTGCAAAACTCTTAAGAACGTTCATGGTTCCGCACCCCCGAGAGGTTGTTATGGCGGTACTTTACAAACTATCTAATAAAAGTAAAAGGGTTTTCGGGCATGCAGTGTCCGGAATGTCAGCTACCGACGGAGGATTCCAGCGCGGAGGCGATGGAATTCGAGAAGCGGTCGACGTCTTCGGCGCGTTCTGCCTCGACCATGACGCGCGCCAGTTGCTCTGTGCCGGAATAGCGCACGACAACGCGGCCCGAACTGCCGAGGTTCTTTTCGGCGTTGGCAAGCGCGCTCGCAACCAGCGGCAGAGAATCAAGCGGGGGTTTTGAACGCACGCGTACGTTGACGATTTTCTGCGGATACACTTTCAGGTCATGCAAAAGAGTATCGAGGTTCCCGGCGATGGAGACCAGAGAGGCCATTTTCACGGCCGTAAGCATGCCGTCGCCGGTGGTTGAGTCGTCGAGGAAAATAATGTGGCCGGATTGCTCGCCCCCAAGATTCGCGTCGATGCGCAGCATCTCTTCCAGCACATAGCGGTCGCCGACAGGAACGCGCGCCAGTTTCAAGCCGTCGCGTTCGAGGGCTCGTTCGAGGCCTAGGTTTGACATGCTCGTGCCGACAATCGTGTCGCCTTTGAGGCGCTTCGTTTTCTTCATGAAGCGTCCTGCGGCGAAAAGAACCGCATCGCCATCGACGTACCGGCCACTCGAAGTCGAAAAAACGGCGCGGTCAGCGTCCCCGTCAAACGCCACTCCCAGATGAGCGCCGGAAGCGACGGTCTTCTCCTGCATTTTGCTAGGATGAAGCGAGCCACAGTGATCGTTTATATTGCGGCCGTCTGGACTGTCGAAAATCGTCAGGACTTCCGCGCCGAGTTCGCGAAAAAGCTCCGGCGCGAGGGTGCTGGCCGCGCCGTTGGCGCAGTCGAGAACGATTTTCATCCCGGCGAGATTCGCGCCCGAAAACACTTTGCCGCGCAGGGCCGAAATATATTCAAGATGCAGCGCCGTCGTCTCGGGGAGACTGGCGGATACGAGAGGAGGGATCGGCGACTTGTCCGCCTGCGCGGCGAGAATGCGCATTTCGATTTGCGCCTCGGCTGCGTCAGGAAACTTCATTCCGTTGCCAGAAATTAATTTTACGCCGTTGTCGTGATAGGGATTGTGGGACGCGGAAATGACTACGCCGGCCGAGAAATCCTCGGTGTGGACGAGCCAGGCGACGCCCGGTGTGGTGACAATACCCGCGGAGACGGGCTCGATTCCCGCAACGCGAAGGCCTTGTGCGATGCGGCTGGCAATTTCGGGGCCGGACTCGCGCGTGTCCATGCCGATAAGCACCCTCGGCGATTTTGCGGCGTCGCAATGGTCCGCGATGTACTCGCCCAGTGCGACGCCAACGCGAAAAAGCGTCGCGTCATTGAGAGGATATTTGCCGGGGAGGCCTCGGATTCCGTCAGTACCAAAAAGCTCTTTGGGCATGCGCCTGGAAAAGAGTCAAAGTTCCGTGTGTGGAACCGGAAAGTTCAGTTTAGCACAGGCTCAAATGCGCCCAGGTTGAATATCCGGGGTTAACGCTAAAGTGACTTGCTTGCCGCTTGCGGCTCCCCGCTTAGGCCGTGCTATACTTCATGGCCCGCGCACCCGACGGGCTTTTCTGTCAGGGTGGTCGCGGTTTAGTTGGGTTGGAGGTGGGTTTATCGCCGAACGAGCTGGAGCGAGTAGTGGTCCGCGGGTGAACGAGCGCATTCGCGCGCGCGAATTGCGCGTGATCGATGACCAGGGGAATCAGCTTGGCGTGATGACTTACTTCGACGCCATGAAGGCGGCGCGCGAGGCGGGGCTCGATCTGGTCGAGATTTCTCCGAATGCCGTGCCTCCGGTCTGCAAAATCGCCGATTTCGGCAAGTTTCTCTACGAGCAGAACAAGAAGGCTCATGAGACACGCAAGCACCAAAAGGGCACGCAGATCAAGGAAGTGAAGTTTCGCCCTTCGACGGCTGAGCACGACTATCAGGTGCGCAAAAACCAGATTATCGAGTTCCTCGGCAAAGGTTACAAAGTGAAGGCGATGATTTTCCACCGCGGGCGCGAAATGGCCCATCAGGACGTTGGCCGCGGAAAGATGATGCGCCTGCTGAAGGATATCGAGGAGCATGCGCTGGTGGAGTTCGGGCCGCGCATGGAAGCAAATATCCTGCTGGCTCTATTGGCGCCGAAAAAAGGCTCGGTGTCAGCGAAGCCGGCTCCCGCGGCTGGACAAGCCTGACATTCAAAACGAATTGCGTTTAGTGAGGGAATTGTGCCGAGAAAACCGAGGAAGAAAATCAAATTGAAGACCCATCGAGGAGCGGCCAAGCGTTTCAAGGTCACTTCGACGGGGAAGATTATGCGCATGCATTCCGGCAAGCGCCACCTGCTCGGTACGAAGAAGCCGAAGCGGATGCGCCGGCTGAAGAAACAGATTGAGGTGACACCGGGGGATGCCGCGAAGATCCGGCTCCAGTTGCCATACGGCCGCTACCGCTAGCATTTGGCTTCGCGATAATTTGAGTTCGACGATTTGATTTTTGACCGCGCCAGGCAGCGCTTCACGGGTGCCTGCCGGCCGGTCAGCCCCGGAATTTTGGGGCAAGGCAGCAAGCAGTCCCTACGAGACAAACCCGTTGCGTCGCGCTGACGTTTGGCGTGCCGCGACCTGTTGTCTCATCATTTGCTTTATTCCCGTGAACTTTTAATTGCCGGCCGCGCGCCGGCCATTCTCTACAATTCTTTTGAGGAGCTTTTTCGATGCCTAGAGTCAAACGTGGAACCAAACGCCGCGCACGCCGCAAGAAGATTCTGAAACACACCAAGGGATTTTTCCTCACAAAGAGCAAGCTACATCGCTCGGCGAAAGAGGCGATGAACCGTTCGCTGCGCTATTCCTATCGCGACCGCCGCACGCGCAAACGCGATTATCGCACGCTGTGGATTCAGCGCATTGGCGCAGCCGCGCGCAATAACGGCATTTCATACAGCCAGTTCATGCACGGGCTGAAGGTGGGCGGCGTGGATCTGGACCGGAAAATCCTGGCGGATATTGCGGTGCACGACGCGGCGGCGTTTACGTCGCTGGTGGCGCAGGCCAAGCAGCATCTCACTGCGGCGCCAGCTTCCGCGTAGTTTGCGCTATTACACGTGATTCGTGGCGATAGCGCACGAGCCCGCCGCGGGCCTTGCGCTTTGTGGGTCGCGCGGCTTCAGTTGCGACATCGAGCACCTTGTGCCTCGGGGCTTTAGCCCCTGAAGTACGGCCCGTTTTTGACACCTTACCGCAAATGGCGAACGTTCTCGAAAAAACGAATCTCCATCTTGACGACATCGGGGTGTCTTCGTCCGATCAGATTTCCGCGCTATTTGCAGAGGTGTGCAAAGAATTCAATAAGCAAAACTCTGACCTTTTCAATGGCTTCACCGAACCGTCTGACGCATGGGAAGCGCTGGACCTCCACTGGCGGGGACGCCAGATTGGAGTTATCCGCAAAATTGGCGACAATTGGCTGAAGTCGGCGCCGCCGGAGCTCAAGCGCGTCGTTGGCCAGGAGCTGAACAACCTCAAAGCGCATGTGGAGGCAGTTCTTGCGGATCGCGAAGCGGAAGTCGAAGCCGCCGCCGAAAAAACCGCCGCCGCACGCAACCAGATCGATCTTTCGCTTCCCGGCGTGACGCGGCCGATTGGCACGCGGCACTTAATCTCTCAAACGTATGAAGAGCTGTATCGCATTTTCAATTCAATCGGCTTTTC
>DASRQP010000093.1:0-10409 GCA_035696585.1 Candidatus Acidiferrales bacterium
ATCCAGGCGGTCAATTACCGCACCAAAGGTTCGACGCACATCAATTTTCGCGGCACGGCTTTGCTTCCGCAAGGAACGGGCGAGGCGAAAATCGGAAATAAGTCCGGCGCGATTACGATTGACGCCAAATTCGAGAATTTATCCGCGCCTTCGCAGTTTGGTTCGCCGTATCTGACCTATGTGCTGTGGGCCATCACGCCTGAGGGACGCGCGAATAATCTGGGGCAGCTGATTCTGGAGGGCACGAAGAGCAAGCTGGTGACTACGACGCAACTGCAGACGTTCGGGCTGATCGTGACAGCCGAGCCGGATTTTGGCGTGACGGTTCCGAGCGAAGATGTGGTGCTCGAAAATATCGTGCGCGCGGATACGCAAGGCAAGGTGGATGCGGTTGCCGCGAGCTACGAGTTGCTGCGCCGCGGCCGATATGATGATGCGAATTTGCCGGCGCTCGAGGCTTCGCCGGACGTGCCGCTCGACTTGTTGGAAGCGCGCAATGCCATGCGAATTGCGAAATTGCGCCAGGCAGACAAGTACGCGCCCGATTCCTGGACCAAAGCCACCGACGCGATGAGTCGCGCAGAAGATTACGAAGCGCGAAAACAGCGGAAGTCGGTTCCAACGGCGGCGCGAGATGCTGTCCAAGGCTTTGAAGACGCGATAACCATAGCGCTTAAGCGTCAGGATGAAGAACGGCTCGCGCAAGAGCGGGCGGCAGCCGCTCAACGCGAGGCGCAGGCCAAGGCGGACCAAGCGGCTGAGGCCCAGCGTCGCGCGGAGGCGGAGAAGCAAGCCCTCGAAGCACAGTTAGCCGCCGCAAAGGACGCGCAGGCTAGAGCCGAAGCGCAAGCGCAACAGCAACAAGCGCAGGCACTAGCGCAACAGGCGCAGTTGCAGGCGCAGCAGGCTCAA
This sequence comes from Candidatus Acidiferrales bacterium, assembly GCA_035696585.1. Taxonomy (GTDB): domain Bacteria; phylum Acidobacteriota; class Terriglobia; order Acidiferrales; family UBA7541; genus DAHUXN01. The sequence goes on from DASRQP010000093.1 coordinate 913, forward strand.
ATGGCGGCGGAACAGGCGCATGAAGCCCAAGTGAAGGCTCAGTTGGAAGCAACCCAGGAAGCGCAGGCCCGCCTCGCTGCACAGGCGCAACAGCAACAAGCGCAGGCGCAAGCGCAACAGGCGCAGTTGCAGGCGCAACAGGCTCGTGACGCTGCGAGCAAAGCAGAACAGGAACAGCAGCAGTTGCGCGCTACATTACTTGCGCAATTCAACCGCATTCTCGAAACGCACGATACGCCGAGGGGACTCGTCGTCAATATCGGCGACGTGCTGTTCGCCACGGGAAAGTTCGATCTTCGCCCCGAGGCGCGCGAACGGCTGGCGAAACTCAGCGGCATCGTGCTGGCGCATCCCGGTTTGAAATTGGCCGTTGAGGGATATACGGATAACGTAGGAACCGAGGAATTCAACCAGACTTTGTCGGAGCATCGCGCCACAGCCGTTCGGCAATATCTCGTAGATCAAGGACTGGACGCCGATTCCATCACGGCGACGGGACTTGGCATGACTTCGCCGGTGGCCGATAACAGCACCGCGGCAGGGCGCCAGAAAAATCGGCGCGTCGAAGTGGTTATCTCCGGCGAAGTGATTGGGACGAAGATCGGAGCGACGCCGAGCCAGCCTCCGCAGTAAAGGGAGTTTGGACAATTTTCTATTTTTACTTCAGCCGGCCATTGCGGAAACCTGCGCGGCGCAAGCCTGTCACAATGTACGGACAGCTCTGCATTAAACGCCACAGAAAACCCGTCTTGTAATTCTCGATCATGATGACGATTGGTCCTTGATTCAATCCGTAGTGCCAGGGCGATACCCAACCATCGGGCCTGTTGCCCTTGTGTGGGTAGGTCGGATTGAACGTAGCCTTGAAACCGTATGGATTTCTCTGCCGGAGGCGCAACGTATCGAAATGCCGAATGGTCGGAAGAACAATCTCCGGCGCAAACGGAAGTGATGCGACGACAGCCCACGGAGCGATGGTGCCATCGTCGGGTCCAAATGGCACGCCGCGCGCAAGGTATCCAAAAAACTTGCGGTCGACGCCTTTAACACGGCACACGGTGGGCCCTGGCCCATCGCTTGCGGTGATTCCCCAGCAGTGCTCCGAATAGTGCTCGAATTGCTGAGGATTTTGAATTGCGTATGCTTGCTGCACCAGCGCGGCACGGCGGCTATTTTCGAAATAATCGATTCCCTTCTGGCGCATGGGTTTGTCTTGGATGCCGCGAAAATTCAGCCACAAGTGCGAAAGTTGATGAATGAACAGTGGTCCAGCGTAGAGAAATTTATGTCCGTAGATCGTCTTCCAGCGATACGTGGAAGTCCACGCCGAGTAGCTCCTTGGCGGCAACGGGTGCGTCGGCGAACCGAGACCAAGCACATAGAGCAGCAAAGCCTCGTCGTAGCCTCTCCACCGATATTTCAGGAATCCTGTTTCTGGTTTCCAACCGTGAGTGACGGTTAATCCGCGATTCTGCGCCCATCGCCAATCGGCGCGACGGTAAAGGGAGTCAGCAAGTTTGCGGATTTCTTGTTCCTGTGGCGTGGCACAATCGAAAAATGCGGCTGCTGCGAGCGTACCCGCGAGCAGAAATGCCGAATCAACTGTGGACAGCTCACATTTCCATGCACGCTTCCCTGTGCGAATGTCGAGAAAGTGATAATAAAATCCGCGGTACCCGGTCGCGTCGGGCTCGGGGCCTTGCGCGCTGTTATAAAGAAAACGAAGAGTGGCGAGCGTGCGCTTAACGGCGGCAGCGCGCGTCATCAAGCGGCGTTTGACGCCGATCGGGTAGGCAGCGAGCGCCAAGCCCGTGGCAGCGATACTCGCCGGCCAATCTTTTTTCGTTTTGTCGCGAATCAGCCCGTTCTCTGGATTCGCTTCATGCAAGAAATAAGCGAACGTCTCCCGCTGAAGGTGGTGCAGCATGGCGTGATCAGATCTGTTGCGCGAATAGGTAGGTCGCTGGTCGTTCGTCATTTCTGGTTTGGCATTCCGGCGAATTCATATCAGCACTAGCTTAACCCTATCATGGCTCTCACCGATCGGGACTGCGGTTCAGCGTGAGAGAGAAAATTTGCAGGAGTCGCTTATCGAACACCACTGCGCCGCCCGATAAGGATATAATTTCACCTGGGGGAGCGCTGCTATCGCGCGGCTACCGATCTTCGAAGTAGAATGGGAAGCTGCTGCCGTAAACTTCACGAACTTCCTTTAGTCCCATCGAGTTTTTGGAATGAAAGAGAACCATCCATTGATCGCGGAGCTTCACGACATAGCGGAACCAATTCGCGCTGAGCTTTTCAGCTTAGAGCGACTAGAACAGCACGCCGAAAGTCTGGCGGCGGCGCAGATTGTCGCGAGCAAAACGATGGGCGGCCACCCGCTAATACCTCGCGTCAGGGAGAATGGACGCGTTCTGCTTGATTCCTATCGGGCCACTTCGCTCGCCATTGAGCAAGGCCTTTCCATTACGCCGGCAGCCGAATGGTTGGTCGATAATTTCCATATTGTGGATGAGCAGCTTCGGGAGATCCAAGATGATTTGCCGACCGGTTATTACCAAACACTTCCGAAACTGGCTTCGGGACATTTGCAGGGATATCCCCGCGTTTATGGTGTGGCGTGGGCGTTCGTGGCGCACACTGACAGCCGCTTCGATCCGGAAACGCTGCGCCGCTTCGTGTCGGCTTATCAGCGTGTGCAACCGCTGACCATCGGCGAGCTATGGGCTGTGGCCATCACGCTTCGCGTGGTGTTGATCGAGAACCTCCGGCGGCTGGCAGAACATATTGTGCGCAGCCGCGCTGCGCGCCAGGAAGCGAACCGTTTGGCGGACCTATTACTGGGTGCAAGCACCCGGCCTGAAGCCTTGGCGGCCGCGCTGGCTGAATTTGAAGATCGTCCGATGGAAACAGCCTTCGCTGTACAGCTGGTACAGCGTTTGCGCGACTTAGACCCAAAGGTCGCGCCGGTGCTGCAATGGCTGGACAAGCGCTTGGCGGATGCGGGAACAAACGCGGATGACGTTGTACACGCGGAACACCAAGATCAGGGCGCGTCGAACGTTTCGGTGCGAAATATCGTCACTAGCATGCGTTCGATTTCGGCATTCGATTGGCCTGAATTCTTCGAGGCGGTCAGCCTGGTCGACGAAATCCTGCGTCGGGACACACATTTTGCGGATATGGATTTTGCAACGCGCGACAACTATCGTCATGCGATTGAAGATCTTTCGCGGGGATCGAAACATTCGGAAATAGAAGTCGCTGAGCGCGTCGTCAAAAAAGTTCTGCAAGCCGCTTCTAAAGCTTCCGACGGTTCGCCTAACGGCGATGATCCCAACCTCAACCGTAAAACGGAGCCCGGTTATTACCTGATTTCGCGGGGACGCCCCGCCTTTGAGCGTGAGCTCGGTTTTCACGTTTCGTTGAGGCGCTGGTTGCTACGTTTATATATTCGGGGCGCGGTCCCGGGGTATCTGGGCACAATTGCTTTTCTCACGGGAGTCCTGTTGGCGCTGCCTCTGTTGTTGAGCTTTGAGACTGGCGTGGGTGAAAAGGGCCTTCTGCTTCTGGCAATCTTCGCGGCAGTGCCTGCGTCGGATCTGGCAATTGCGCTTATCAATCGCGCAGTAATGGACTCGCTCGGACCACGAAAGCTGCCGCGACTGGAATTGGGCGAGGTTCCTCCGGAACTGCGAACCATCATTGTTGTGCCGACCCTGCTGACTACACCGGCGGATGTCAACGAGCAGGTTGAGCGCCTCGAAGTGCATTACCTGGCGAATCCGGACGGAGATTTGCGTTTCGCGCTTCTTTCAGACTGGGCTGATGCACCATCCGAAACCCTTCCCGGCGATGATGATTCACTGGCGAGCGCGGTCGAGGCCATATCGAAGTTGAATCAACGCCACGGGCCTGCGCCGGGTGGTGGCAAACGCTTTTTCCTTTTCCACCGCAAGCGTCTGTGGAACGAACGCGAAGGCAAATGGATGGGTTGGGAGCGTAAGCGCGGAAAATTGCACGAGTTGAACAGGCTGTTGCGCGGCGCTGCAGACACAACGTTCATAGCAAACGGCCGCCAGCCCGCAGCCGACCTGGGAAGCGTGCGTTACGTGATCACGCTCGATGCCGATACACGTTTGCCGCGCGGAACGGCTGCGCGGCTGATAGGAACGATGTCGCACCCTCTCAACAGGCCTCACTTCAGCGCTCGTGAAGGGCGCGTGGTGGAAGGTTACGCCATCGTGCAACCGCGCATCACGCCGACGCTCCCCATCGGCCGCGAAGGTTCGCTTGCTCAAAAAATATATTCCGGTCCGGGAGGGATTGATCCCTACTCGGCGGCTGTTTCGGATGTGTATCAAGACCTATTCCGCGAAGGTTCCTACACGGGCAAGGGAATTTATGACATCGACGCTTTCGAAACGGCACTAGCCGGCAAGGTGCCCGACAACTCGCTTTTAAGCCATGACCTTTTTGAGGGAATTTTTGCGCGCGTTGGCCTGGTTACGGACGTCGAATTGTTCGAAGAATTTCCGTCACGGTATGCGGCGATCTCCGCACGCCAGGACCGTTGGGCGCGCGGCGACTGGCAGCTGTTGCCGTGGCTGCTGGGCGTGCATCGTGCGGGGCCTGGAAACGGCGAATCGATCAAGATTCCAGCCATTGGCCGATGGAAGATGTTCGACAATCTGCGCCGCACGTTGTCTGCTCCGGCGACACTGCTGACTCTGATTGCAGGCTGGGAATTGAGACCGCCCAACCCGTGGATGTGGATGCTGTTCATTGCTGGGGCGCTGGCAATACCGGTATTGCTGCCGTGGCTTTTCGATTTCATTCCACGACGCAAGGGCATCTCGTGGCGAAGCCATTTTCAGGGCCTGTTTAGCGACCTGGTGCTCGGGCTGTCTCAGATCGGATTGACGTTAACATTCCTCGCATACCAGACCTGGCTAATGTCCGTGGCGATTATCCGGACTCTTATTCGCCTGGTTGTTACACACAGACGTTTGCTTGAATGGGTTACCGCGGCACAGGCCAAGGCCCAAGTGGATTTGACTTTCTTCGGCACATACAAGCGCATGGCGGGTGGATTTGCGATTCTCGGCGCCGCGATCACTGGGATGGTCTTTGCGCCACACAGGAATTGGATGTTCGCCGCTCCGTTTTTGGCGCTTTGGGCAGCGGCACCGGCGGTAGCGTGGTGGATCAGTTTGCCGCCGGAGAGAGAAGCGCAGGCATTGACTCCGCAAGGCAGGGAGGGTCTGCGGCTGATTTCGAGGCGGACATGGCGTTTCTTTGAGAAGTTCGTGACTTCGGAGAGCCACGCGCTACCGCCCGACAATTTTCAGGAGATTCCCAAGGCTGTTGTGGCGCAACGCACGTCACCAACGAACATGGGTTTGTATCTTCTGTCGATCGTTTGCGCCCATGACCTGGGCTGGCTCGGTATCGTGGAAATGGTCGAACGGCTCGAAGCTACTTTGGGGACCATGCGCGAAATGGATTTGTTTCGCGGCCATTTCTACAACTGGTACGACACGTCTGACCTCCACCCGCTCACTCCGAAATATGTTTCAACGGTGGATAGCGGAAATCTTGCGGGCCATTTATTGGTGCTGGCAAACGGTTGTCGCGAGATGATGGAGAAATCTCCTTTTGAGGCCGGAGTGCTGGCTGGGATGCGAGATACCAGCCAGTTGTTGCGCGACGCCCTCGCGGGAATTCCAAACACTCCGCGCACGCACGTCGTCACCCGAAAACAACTGAGCAATGCCGTGGACGCAATGGCGACCTCGCTTGAACAGCAACCGAGCGGAGCGTTGGATTGGGCGGATTGCTTCGTCGAGTGGAAGACACTGGCGCAGAATGTGGCGGACATTGCGCAAACTTTGACGCAAGAGCGCGAAGAAGCCGCCGACTCGGATCTGCCGATCTGGGCAAATGCGTTGAAGGCTTGCATTGAGAGTCACGCCGACGATGCAAAAATCTTGATTCCGCTGAGTCAACTGGATTCGAAAGACATCGCGGGTTTTGCGAACTGTTTGCGTGAGCACGCGTCCGAATCGAGTGCGATTGAGCTGCTGTATTCGGTTCCGACGCTCGCAGACGCACCGGACCGATTTGAAGCGGCGCTCCGGGAGCTTACTGCCCTGCGCAATCGCCTGATGGTTGATGTTCAGGACGGCAGTGATGCAGCCAAGCACGACGCTGGTGTTCTGGTAGAAGCGCTGATCGAAATCGTAAAGCACTCGTCCGCGGATGCCGTGGCGCTGATTCGCCGGTTATCGACCATCATTCAAACAGCGGAGGATATGGTCGGCGCCATGGAGTTCGGCTTTTTGTTTGATGACAGGCGCAAACTATTTTCAATCGGGTATCGAGTGGACGATGGCGCTCCCGATTCCAATTACTACGACTTACTGGCGTCGGAGGCGCGGCTGGCGAGTTTTATCGCGATTGCGAAAGGCGAAGCGCCGGCCGCGCATTGGTTTCGTTTGGGGCGCGCACTCACGCCGGTGAACGGCGGCTCCGCGCTGACATCGTGGTCGGGATCGATGTTCGAATACTTGATGCCAGCGCTTGTGATGCGCTCTCCAGAGGGTAGTTTGCTGAGCCAAACGCAGGAGCTTGTTGTGCGGCGTCAAGCGGAGTATGGCGCCGAGAGCGGCGTGCCGTGGGGCGTGTCGGAATCGGCTTACAACGCGCGCGACGTGGACTTCACGTATCAATACTCGAGTTTCGGAGTGCCAGGCTTGGGGCTTAAGCGCGGCCTGAGCGACGATCTGGTCATTGCACCTTACGCGACTGCGCTCGCGGCGATGGTCAGTCCTGTCGCAGCGCTGGAGAACTTTGCGCGTCTGGAACAAGCGGGCGCGGCGGGGACGTACGGTTTCTACGAGGCGCTGGATTACACGTCCACGCGCCTGCCCGAAGGAAAGGATTTTGCGCTGGTGCAAACGTATTTCGCGCACCATCAGGGAATGACGCTGATCGCGCTCGCGAATGTGCTGAACGATGGCGCGGTGCGAAGCCGTTTTCACGCTGAACCGATGGTGCAGGCGACGGAGTTGTTGTTACAGGAGAGGACGCCGCGCGACGTGATGGTGACGCGGCCACGCGCACAGGACGTGTCCGCAAGCGCGCAAGTCCGCGAACTGATTCCGCCCGTCGTCCGGCGATTCAGCACTGCACAAACCTCGACCCCTCGCACTCACCTCCTTTCCAACGGGAGATACGTGGTGATGCTCACGGTTGCAGGGTCGGGATACAGCCGCTGGAAGGACCTTGCTATAACGCGCTGGCGCGAGGATGCGACATGCGATTGCTGGGGGAGCTACGTATTTCTGCGTGATGTGAACACGGGGCAAGTGTGGTCAGCGGGCTTTCAGCCGAGCGGCGTCGAGTCAGATTCGTACGAGGCTTCTTTCTTTGAAGATCGTGCGGAATTTATCCGTCGCGACGGCGCTCTGACCACGGCGCTCGAAGTCATCGTCTCGCCCGAAGACGATGCGGAGGTGCGTCGCGTTTCCATAACAAATCTGGGGACACGCGCGCGTGAAATTGAGGTCACATCCTACGCGGAGATTTGCCTGGCGGCGCAGGGCGCCGATATGGCGCACCCAGCATTTTCCAATTTATTTGTACAGACGGAATTCGTACCGGAAGTCAATGGCCTGATTGCGACGCGACGGCTGCAATCCGATAAAGAGACGACTATGTGGGCCGCGCACGTGTCTGTGGTGGAAGGCGAGACCGTCGGCGAACTTCAATACGAGACGGATCGAGCGCGGTTTATCGGGCGAGGGCATGACATTCGCAAACCCATATCGGTTATCGACGGCCGGCCGCTCTCGAACACGGTTGGTTCAGTGCTTGACCCTGTGATGAGCCTTCGCCGCAGGGTGCGTATTCCTCCGGGCAGCGCCGTGAGCATTATTTTTTCCACTATGGTTGCTTCTTCTCGAGAGCTGGTTGTGGATCTGGCGGACAAGTATCGCGCCACGAAAGCGTTCGAGCGAACGCTGTCACTGGCCTGGACGCAGGCACAAGTGCAACTTCATCATCTGGGCATCGATCTGGAAGAAGCTCACTTGTTCCAACGGCTGGCAAATTTTGTGTTGTACTCGGATCCTGCGTTGCGGCCTTCCTCGGATGTGTTGAGCCAAAGCGGCCTGGAACGTTCGTCGCTGTGGGCGCATGGAATCTCCGGCGACTTGCCCATCGTGCTGGTACGCATCGACGATCCGGAAGATGTGGGAATTGTGCGCCAACTATTGCGCGCGCATGAGTACTGGCGAATGAAACAGCTGTTCGCCGATATCGTCATCATCAATGAAAAACCGCCGTCGTATGGCCAGGATCTGCAAGAGTCGCTTGATGAGCTGGTGCGGGGAAGCCGATTGCGGTTGTGGCCCGATACGGACAAAACGCGTGGCAGTATTTTCCTGTTGCGTGCCGACCTTATTATTCCGCGGGAACGAACGCTGCTGCAAACCATCGCGCGCGCGGTGCTGCTCAGCCGGCGGGGCAGCTTATCTGAACAAGTTCTTCGATCGCAGCGGTCAGAGATACTAAACCTGACCATCGCGCGGCCCCGGCGACCCGCTAAGCGCCAGGATTTGCCGCTCCCCTTACCGGTACTCGAATTTTTCAATGGCCTTGGCGGCTTTGCGGAACAAGGCCGTGAATATGTAACTGTGCTGAGTGAAGGGCTGCGGACTCCCGCGCCGTGGATCAACGTTATCGCGAATCCATCGTTTGGCTTTTTGGCTTCGGAGTCGGGGTCGGGTCATACGTGGTCTCTCAATAGCCACGAAAATCAGCTCACTCCGTGGTCGAACGATCCGGTGACCGATCCTCCCGGCGAAGCAATGTATATACGCGACGAGAGCACGGGCGAGGTCTGGACGCCGACAGCTTTGCCGATTCGGGACGAAACCGCGATGTACGTGGCATGTCACGGACAGGGATATAGCCGGTTCCAACATGGCTCGCGCGGGATTCTGCTGGAATTATTGCAATTTGTTCCGCCGGAAGACCCAGTGAAGATTTCGCGACTCGTTCTGAAAAACAACTCAGGCCGCGCCCGCCGTCTATCCGTGACGGCCTATGCGGAATGGGTGTTGGGGAGTTCACGCAGCGCTTCGGCTCCGTGCATCTTCACCGAGATCGATTCACAGACAGGAGCGATTTTCGCACAAAGCGTGTGGGGCGGAGAATTTGGAGGACGCGTCGCTTTTGCCGATCTGGCGGGCGCGCAAAATTCTTGCACGGGAGATCGCGGTGAATTTATGGGGCGCAATGGAACGCTTGAACGCCCTCTGGCGCTAGAAAAGGGTGGTCCACTTTCCGGCAAGACAGGAGCGGGCCTCGATCCTTGTGCCGCATTCCAAACATCGATTGAGTTGCAACCGGGCGCGCAAGCCGAGATTGTATTCCTTCTCGGACAAACAGAAAGCAAAGAGCAGGCTCGCGAGTTGTTAGGGCGTTAC